>CALVLW010000016.1 GCA_944341315.1 uncultured Clostridia bacterium | reverse complement strand
ATAGAGCAGCGCTTCGTAACGCTCCGCTTCCTCCATGCCGTTGAACCATTCAACGGCAGCCTCGGCGGGAGTAAGGCCCTCGGCGCCGGCCTCCACCATGCTTTTGAGCGTGGCAAGCGTGGCGTATTGGATGAGTATCTCGTTGTTCACAAGCGTCTCGGAGAGAGTCTTGAACGCCTCGCCGTAGGTGCTGCCGTTCTGCACGAGCGAGCTGCCGGCGTTGAGGAAGTACGCGATGAGGTCGCGCTTATAAATGGAAGTGCCGGAACTGAGCGCGCCCTTGTAAGCGACGAGCTCTTCGTCGAGCGTTTCGGACTTGCCGATGTCTACGTTTGCGATGACCTGCTGCATGTCCGCCTTGGTATAGGTGGATACGAGCGAGCAACCCGCAAGAGATACGGTGGCCGCAACGGAGGCAGCCATGAATATTGATAAAAGCTTGTATTTCTTTTTCATCGAAGTTCTCCGAAATATGTTTATGCCTGCGCAAATACCCTATAATTATATAATAATTTGCGGCGTATAGCAAATCATTTTTAGGAATTTTGAGTGAAACTTGATGCAAATTTCAAAAATTTTGTCATTTCGAGCATCGTTGCGGCGGGATTTTTGTGCAGGGCGAAATTTATGCGCGGCGAAGCGGTCATGGAAACGTGCACGCGGCCGGCGTATTTGTCCATCGCGGCGCGCAGGCGCCTGTCCTTGAAAACGTCGATGGATGAAAAGTCGAGGTAAGCCTCCCTGGAGCTTACGCCGATCTTTGCAACGGAAAATTCGGTGGCGTAAGCCTTCATTACGGCGATTATCAGAAGATTGAGCACGGAATCCGGCATCTTGCCGTAGTTATCCTCTATTGACAGGCACACCCGCCTGTAATCGTCCACCGTTCTTATTTCGGCTATCTGCTTATAGCAGTCCATCCTGCCCGCAGGCGATTCTATGTAGTTTTCCGGAATGTAAGCCGTGGCCTTTATGTCCAGCTCCGCCACGGTTACGCGTCTGCCGGAGATCTCCTCTTTGAGCATCTTGGAATACAGCTCGTAGCCCACCTTGTCCATGTGCCCGTGCTGTTCGGCGCCGAGGACGTTGCCCGCGCCCCTTATCTCGAGGTCGCGCATGGCTATCCTGAATCCCGAGCCGAGCTCGGTGAACTGCATTATGGCTTTAAGCCTTGCCGCCGCCTCGGAAGTGAGCACCTTTTCCGGCTTATAGGTGAAGTAGGCTTGCGCAAGGCGGTTGCTCCTGCCCACCCTGCCGCGCAGCTGGTACAGCTGAGATATGCCCAGCCTGTCCGCGTCGATAACGATTATCGTGTTGGCGTTGGGCAGGTCTATGCCGTTCTCTATTATCGTAGTGGTAACGAGTATGTTCTTTTCGCCGCGGTAGAACGCCATCATGTTGTTTTCGAGCACGTCCCTGTCCATTCTGCCGTGGGCGTAACAGACTTTGCCCTCCGGCACTATCTGCGCTATCCTGCCCGCAAACGAAGAGATCGTTTCCACCCTGTTGTAAAGTATGAACGCCTGCCCCCCGCGGGAGAGCTCCCTTATGCAGGCGTCGCGGATGAGCGTCTCCGTCTCCTCCACCACGTAGGTCTGCACCGGCATGCGCTTTAAGGGGGGCGTGGTTATGGTGCTTATGTCCCTTATTCCCGAAAGCGACATGTGCAGCGTGCGCGGTATGGGCGTGGCCGTCATGGTAAGGCAGTCCACGTCGCTTTTGATGTGCTTTATCTTTTCCTTGTGTTCCACGCCGAAGCGCTGCTCTTCGTCGAGCACCAGAAGTCCGAGGTCGAAAAACTTCACGTCGTCCGACAGCAGCCTGTGAGTGCCGATTATCACGTCTATGTTGCCCTCGGCAAGCTCTTTGATCGTCTTTTGCTGTTCCTTTGGCGTTTTGAAGCGGTTGAGCTTGGCGACGCGCACGCCGAAGTCGGCAAAGCGCGCGCACGCCGTGTTGTAGTGCTGTTCGGAAAGTATTGTGCCCGGGCACATGATGGCGGCCTGTTTGCCGCCGAGCACGCACAGGTATGCCGCGCGCAGCGCCACCTCCGTTTTGCCGTAGCCCACGTCGCCGCACAGCAGTCTGTCCATCACCTTGTCCGAACACATGTCCGCCTTTATCTCCGCTATCGAGCTGAGCTGGTCGGGCGTTTCCTCGTAGCTGAACGCGTCCTCGAACTCCTCCATCATGACGGCGTTTTCCGGGAAGCGGTATCCCTTGCGGGCGGAGCGTTCGGCATACAGTTCTTTAAGGTCGAACGCCATCTTTCTGAGCGACAGGCGGACGCGTTCCTTTACCCTTTCGAAGTCGGCGCCGCCTATCTTCGAAAGCTGCGGCGCGTCCTGCCCGACGTACTTGGACAGGGTATCCATCTGCTCCACGGGGACGTAAAGCACGTCGCCGCCGCGGTACTCTATGGAGATGTATTCCTTTATCCCGTCGCCCGTTTCTATCTTGCCGGTGCCCGTTATGCGGCCTATGCCGTGTTTTTCGTGCACGGCGTACTGCCCTATCTCGGGAGCGGCGAACATGTCGCCCCGCCTGCGGCGTATCCTGCGCGAAACGGCGGCTTTGGTGTAAAGGTCGCCGCTGCCGACGAGCACGAGCTTGCTTTCGTGCAGTACCAGCCCGTGCGAGAGCTCTTCCGAGCAGACGGCGACGCCGCGCAGCGCGGCAAGCCTGTCGGGTGCGGGATCTGCGGGGATGCCTTCGTCTATGAGCCGCTGCACGAGCTTTTGCGTGCGCGCGGCGGAACCCGTAAAGACGAGTATGCGGTAACCGCCCCTTAGCCAATTGCGCACGTCCGTGAGCATTGCGGGAAGGTCGTTCAGGTAAGACGGCGCGGGCGTGGAATGCAGGTTGTAAGTCCGCAGCGGCTGAAAAAAGAAGGTACTACCGAAGAAAGTCTGCAGCGAAAGGGCGCGGCGCGAGGCGAGCAGCGCAAGAAAGTCCTCTTTGCGGACGAGCTGGCCGAGAGAAAAATCGAACGCCTCGCCGCCCGCTTTAAGCTCTTTGAAGCGGTTTTCGTGCTCGGCGTACAGTCCCTCCGCCCTGTCGCGTATCAGTTTGCACTCGTCAAAGACGACGAGGGTATCCTCCGGCAGGGCGTCGAAGATCGTAGCCGAAGAGGAGAGCAGCGGCATGAGGTAAGAGGCGCCCGCAAACGGCGTCCCCGCCTCCGCCTTGGAGATAAGTTCGTCGGCTATGGCGCGCGCCCTGCCGTAAGCTTTTACGTCGGTGAATTTTTTAAGCCCCGCGGCAAGCGCGGCGCGCACCCCGGGCAGATCTTCCGCGGAAACCACCGCCTCCGCGGCGGAGATTATCTCCACGGAAGTTATTTCGGGCAGACGCTCGCCGGAGGCCGCGTCGTAAGGCCTTATCCTTTCCACCGTGTCGCCGAAAAAATCGATGCGCACGGGGTTTTCGCAGTTTACCGGAAAGACGTCGAGTATATCGCCGCGCACGGCAAACCCGCCCTTTGCCTCCACTTCGTATTCGCGGGAATAGCCCATGGCGACGAGCTTTGCGGGCAGCGACGCAAAGTCGGAGTCGCAGCCCGTCTTAAATGTCAGTCTGCCGCCGCGCACGGGAAACAGCTGCATCACCGCCTCCACGTCGCACACGGCGATGCGCGCGCCCGAGCGGATGCGGTCCGCCGCCGTAAGCCGCGCATACAGATTATCGCGCGAGACCGCCTCCTTATACAGCAGCACGTCGTCCTTTGCCGGGAGCAGCACGACTTCTTCGCCCGTGAGGGTGCGCAGATCCTCCGCCGCATTGCGCGCGGAAACGGCGTCCGCCGTTATATAGAGAAATTTGCCGCCGTAGAGCGAAGCGACGAGGCGCTTGTGCGGTTCGGACACGCCGAAAACCGCCGTCGGCACGCCGAGGCGGATATCGTTCCCGAGCGACGGATATTCGCCGCCTAAATTTTCATAGCCGAAAAAATTCCTGTTCAAACGCCGTTACCCCGACGGCCGTATCAGCCGTTGAACTTTGTCATTACCTCTTCCACGCCCTTCCCTCCGGCGAGCTGCACC
>CALVLW010000015.1 GCA_944341315.1 uncultured Clostridia bacterium | reverse complement strand
ATCTTCGCGAACTCATGCGCCATTTGACCATCTCGGCGTACTCGGTGTTCGCAGTGGCGGTAATCATTGCGGTGATACTGCTCTCTGCAGACGGGGGCGACCTCCCGCTCGACTTCGTGGGCGACCTAGTGACGCCGGGCGAAAAGAAAAAGAAGCGCCGCGGCGGCGCTCCTCCCGTAACGGACGACCTGCCGCCAGCAAATATGCCTTAAACTGCGGAAATTGTGCATGTTCCGCCAAAAGACGCCGGCATATGCGGCAAATAAATGTTTATCGTGAAACAAAAACGCGCGCCGCGCGGCTTTAAGCCGCGCGGCGCGCTTACTTTTATCGGACGTCTTTAACCGTTGCCGTCTTCCCGCATGTGCACGGGCGAGGTGAACACCTTTACTCCCCTTTGGCGGAGTTTATGCACCGCGAAGTAGAGCGGCGTACCGAGCGCGTAGATCCACACGCTCTGCGTGAGCACCATCTCGCCGAACGACACCCAATACACGACGTCGGGCGTGCCGGCAAGCAGCCACACGGCGGGCACGATAAACGCGTTGAGTATTACGGGGAAGAACCCGCCGAGCACGACGCGTATCGCGTGGTTTTTGAAGAGCGCGCCCGTGCAGTAAGTGGCGAACGCCGCCAGCAGCGTTGCCAGGCTGCCCAGGCAGATATCGTACACTCCGTAAGCCGAGATGACGTTGGCGAGCAGGCAGCCTATATACAGCGCCGGCACGGTCTCCGGAAAGAACAGCGGCAGCACGGTGAGCGCCTCTGCCGGCCTTATCTGGAAGGGCCCGAACGCAAAGCTGCCCAAAAGCCACGTCACCACCGCGTACAGCGCCGCCACGACGCCCGCGCGGCAGAGCATTTTGGTGTTCCAATGCGAAAAATCGTTTGACATTCTCCTGAAAAACGACATAAATTTACGTTACGGGCCGCGGCACGGCGTAAAAAAGGGGACGGTGCAAAACCGTCCCCGAATACTCAGCCCGTATTCTCCTTCGGTTTTTTTATACGGAAGTGTTGAGCCGAAAACCTTCCGGTGATATCAGTTTTTATTTTGCCGCCAAAAAGCGGCGCGCGGACCTGGTCGCGGCGGGGATCACTCCTTGTCGTCCCTCTCCGCGCCTTCCTCCTGCCCTGCCCCGCTGTTGCCGAGGAAGGTGCCGAGGAATATCTGCTTTTTGCCGCGGGGAGCGGAGGAACGTGCGGGCCTTTCCGGCCTTTCGCGCCTGTCGCCGCGGTCGCCGCGCTCTCTGCGGCCTTCGAACCTGCGGCCTTCGCGCCTGTCGCCGGGCTTTCTTTCGCCTTCGAACCTCTTGTCGCGGTTGAACTGCCTGCCGCCGCGCTTTTCGCGGCGCTCGTAGGGAAGCTCGTCCTTGGGGATTATTACCACCCTGCGCATGGGCTCCTTGCCCTCGGATATGGTGGTCACGTCCTCGTTGGAGGCAAGTACGGAGTGCACCACGCGGCGCTCGTAAGGACTCATGGGCTCCATAGCCACGCGCTTTTTGCGCTCTACCGCCTTTGCCGCCTTTGCAAGCGCCACGGCCTTGAGCTTTTCTTCGCGCTGGGCGCGGTAACCTTCGCAGTCCACCACCACGCGCCTGTATTCGTCCCTGCCGATGTTGGCAACGGCGCCCGCTATGCACTGGATGGCGTCGAGCACCTCGCCGCGGCGGCCGATCACCGCCGATGTGTTGGTCGTTTTGACCTCTATCTCTATCTTGTCGCCGTCGGAAACGACGTCGCTGAACGCGGGTATCTTGAGGATCTTCATCAGCCCGTCGATGAACGCGGACGCGCGCTCGCCGTCGGTGGCCTTTTTGCATACCTTTACCTTTGCCTTTACCGAACCGAAGCCGAGGATGCCCTTTTTGCCCTCTTCGAGCACGGTTATCTCCGCCTGGTCCTCCGTCAGGCCGAGGGTTTTAAGTCCTTCGGCGACGGCCTCTTCCTTGGTCTTGCCCGTAAATACGTTGTTTTCTTCCATAAATATATTACTCCTTATCACACGCCTTATCTTCTTTTGCCCGTATTCCTGCCGTTTGCGGAGGGCTTCCTTGCGTACTTTTCCCGTTCGAGGCGCTCCTCTGCCTTTGCGAACTTAACGTCGAGCGCCCTGTTGACTATCACCGTAGTAAGGAAGCTGTACAGCGTGTTTACTATCATGTATATCGAAAAGCCGGCGCTGTAGAAGAACGAGAACAGACCGTAGACGATAGGCATTATTATGAGCATCATCTTGTTGGTGCGTTTGGCGCTGCCGTCTACCGAGCCGAGCTCGTTCATGCTCTTCTGCATGCGCATGGAAACGAACTGCGAAAGGAACATCATGCCTATCGCAAGCACTATAAGAACGAAGTAACCGTTGACGTGAGCTTTTTCCGCAGAGAGGTCCGCCGTAACTTCGTTATAAGAATCTTCGTAATTGGCAAGATCCGCCACTCTGTTGAGCGAACTTACGAAATTGGAGAACGAGGGCACCTCTTTGTTGAGCGGCGAATCGGGATACCAGATGTTGCCCACCCACAAAAAGCCCTGATTGTTGTCGTAATAATACCGTGCCGCCGCGGCGCGCGCCGCTTTTGCCATGTAATCTTCGATGACTATGAAATAGTCGTTTTCCGTCCGGCAGTCTGCGGTGAGCTTTGCGTAGCTGCCTTCGCCCTCCGCCTCGTCGTAATAATCTTCGAACCTGCCGAAATCCACCTTGTAATAGGTTTCGCCGCCTATCTTTTCGGGAACGAGGAAACCTTCGGGGTTGTCCTCCCCCTCCACGTACAGGCTGACCACCTCGTTGTAGGCGTGCGACATCCCGCGGTAAAGTTCTATGTTGGCGTACTGCGAATATACCGAAAACTGGCTGAACACTACCATGAAGATGACGAGCGAAACTATCGTGGGCAGGCATATGCCCAGCATGCTGTAACCGTTCTTTTTATACAGCTCCATCACCTTTTGGTTATACATGGTTTTATCGTTGGCGTACTGCTTTTGCAGCTTTTCCATCTGGGGGCGCATGCGCTCCATGATGAGCGACTGCTTTTTCGTCTTATACTTGGAAAAGACGTCCAGCGGCAGCACTATCGTCTTTAAGATGAGCGTGAAAAGAATGATGCCCACCGCCGTGATGCCCACGCCTTCTATAAGCCATCTGATTACGTCGCCTATAAAGTTTAAGTTTACCGAGGGTAGCTCCTTTACGCCGAAGCCGATATAGTCGGTAGAAGTTGCCAATAGATCCATTATACAGCGTTTTAAGGCGGGGTTAGAGCACCCACCTCACCTTGAAATGATTTTCGGGCACGGGATCGTACCCGCCCTTTGTAAAGGGATTGCAGCGCAAGATGCGCCACATCCCCAAAAAAACTCCGGCGATCACGCCGTGATTGTTTATCGCGCGGAGCATATACTCCGAACAGGTGGGCGTGAACATGCACGTCCCGTGCGACAGGCGACGCTGGTAAAAAACTATAAGGCGCATGAGCAGCATCTTTATATACGGCCTGAATACCTTGCGCCTTAAAAATTTTATTGCCTCTTTTACCTTTGACATGCCATCTTTCTGCAGCATTTTTTCATATCGGCAGAAAACTTTTCCAGCGAATACCGCTCCGCCTCCCTCGGGATAACGAGCACGCTGCAACCGAACGGAACGTTGGGCACGTTCCTGAAAAAAGCTTCGCGCAGCAAACGCTTTATCCTGTTGCGCTTTACGGCCTTGCCGTGCTTTTTTGAAACTATCACCGCCATCTTTATTTTTCCGGCGGGAAGGTAAACGAAAGTAAGGCTGTCGGAATGCGCCCTTTTGCCCTGCCTGAACAAGCGCAGGATGTCGGTGTTTTTTTTAAGCCTTTCGTAGTTCATAAAAACACCGCCCGTAAAAGTTTAAGCGGAGAGGTGCTTGCGGCCCTTGTTTCTCCTTCTTTTAAGCACGTTCCTGCCTGCCTTGGAAGCCATGCGCTTCCTGAAGCCGTGTACTTTGCTCCTCTGTCTTTTTTTGGGCTGATAAGTCCTTTTCATTTTGTCCTCCGTTGCGCCGCAGCGCAAATACATTGTATTATGATATTTCGGGCACGGAGGCATATCGTATGCCCCGCGCCCGTATTGAGCCGTTCTTAATTATACAATCAATAAAAAGACCGTGTCAAGCGTTATTTGCCGTCCTTACGGGTAAAATTAAATACAGCACGTCTTTATTTTGGTTATTGGTGCACACGAAGGGCTGCACGGCGCTGTTGAACGAAAGGGTTATCTTCTCCTCTTCGAGCGCGCCAACCGCCTCGGTTATGAACCGCGAATTCATCGCTATGCGTATGTCGTGCCCCTCCGTTTCCGCCTTTACCGGCTCCTGCACGTTGCCTATTTCCGAATTGGAGGATACCTCTATCCTGCCCGCGGATATGTCGAATATTATAAGGCTGTTCTTGTCGGAGCGCACCACCACCGCCGCCCTCTCTATCGAGCTTTTCAACGCCGCCTTATCCACCGTTACGGTGGTAGTGAACGTCCTGGGGATGATGTTCTCCTTTTTGATGAAGTCGCCGCCGTAGAGCCTGGAGGTGAGCACGGTGTCGTCCACGGAGATGAGTATCATTCCGCGCTGCACGAATATCTCCGTTTCGCCCTCCGCGGGCAGCATCTTGTCTATCTCCGAAAGGGTGCGCGCCGGGCATATTATGTCGATATCGGCGGACGACGCCGTTACGGGCGCAGTTATGGTGGCGAGCCTGAACCCGTCGAGCGCGGTAACGCACACCTTGCCCTCCGCTATCACGAACTGGCAGCCTTTAAGGTTGGGGCGCGATTCGTCGGTCGCGCAACAGAAAGTCGTTGCGGATATTACCTTTTTGAGATCTTCGACCGCCATCTTAAAGCTGTTTTCGCTTATGTCGGTGGTTATCTTGGGGAAATCTTCGGTGGGCAGCACCTGAAGATAGGAGCGGCTGTCGGCATACTCTATCTCCATGCGCGCGCCGTCCGCGGCGAGCGTTATCTGCACGCCCTCGAGTTTTTTTATGAAGTCGGCGAAATACCTGCCGGGAACGCACGTTTCCCCCTCTTCGTATATCTCCGCCTTTATCTTTTTGATTATCGAAAGTTCGCCGTCGGTGGCGGAGAGGATGAGCTCGTCGTTCTTTGCGGTTATCTTTATGCATTCCAGAAGGGGAACGGTAGTCCTTACGGCGCAGGCCTTTACTACTTTAAGAACCGCTTCGGAAAGGTTGATTCCCTCGCATACAGCTTTCATTTTTCATTCCTTCCTTATATGTAAGTTATATTATTTATTAAATAAGTTATATGGTAATAGTAATAATAGGGGCGGTGGAATTATGGATAACTCTGCCTTGCCGCCGTTCAACGCAATAATAATAGCAAATTTCAACCGAAAAAGCAAGCAAATGAACCTTTTTTGAAGAGACGGCGCTGTGAAAAAAGATGTTGACAACGGTGTGGAAAGGTGTTGATAAAAGGCGCGCGACGTGGAGAAAAAAGGACCGCGCAAAAAGGCAGGACAGGGCGGAGGAAAAGGGGAAACGGAAAAAATAAGCGGTTGTCCACAAATGCACGGCCGTGTGGAAAAAGTTGTTTACATTTCCCCGTTGCCGCCGATTGAACGTTTTTCCGCCGTTTTGGTTGAAATAAATGCCGGAAAGTGTTATCATAAATAAAAGCCCGCTTAAAAGGGCGGAAAGTTATCAACAGCGAGGACGAGGATTGATATATTCCGACTTTGAAATTCCGCCCGGCGCGGAAGCAAAATTTGAAGAATTTTATGCGCTCGTGTGCGATTACAATAAAAAAGTCAACCTTACGGCGATAACCGGGCGGGAGGAATTTTTTATTAAACACGTTGCCGACAGCCTTGCCGGGCAGAAGTATTTTCCAAAGAGCGCCTGCGTGGCGGAAGTGGGTTCGGGCGGCGGCTTTCCCTCTTTCCCACTTAAAATAGCAAGGGAAGATCTCAGCTTCGTCCAGATGGAGAGCGTGGGCAAAAAGTGCGTCTTTTTGCGCCTTGCGGCGGAAAAACTCGGGTTTTCGGGCATGACGGCGCTAAACGTGCGCGCGGAGGACGCGGGCAGGGACGCATCTTACCGCGAAAAATTCGACGTGTGCTGCGCGCGCGCTGTGGCAAGGCTGAACACGCTGCTCGAATACTGCGCGCCGCTCGTAAAGCAGGGCGGACGGGTGATAGCTTACAAGGGTGACGCCGAGGAAGAGATAAGGGAGGCGCAGCGCGCCGCTTTTATACTCGGGCTGGAGCTCGAAAGTGCGGAGCGTTACGAATTGCCGCAGGGCACGGGCGCGCGCACGTTGGTCGTTTATAAAAAAATAAGGCCCACGCCGCCGCGTTTTCCGCGAGGGCAGGGCAAAGAGAGGAAGGATCCGCTTTGAAGGAGAAGAGCTGCGCGTTTACGGGGCACCGCCTGCTCGGCGACGACTTCGATCCCGCCCTTTTGGACAGGGTGGTGGAAAGGCTGCTTAAGACTGGCATCGACACTTTTTACTGCGGCATGGCAAAGGGGTTCGACATGACCGCTGCCGAGACCGTGCTGAGATATAAGGATAAATACGGCGCCAGGCTCGTGTGCTGCATCCCCTATTCCGGGCAGGCGGAGTGCTTTTCCGCCGCGGATAAGGAGAGGTACGCAAACATACTTGCCCGCTGCGAAAGCAAGATAGTTTTTTCGCAAACTTATAACCGCTGGTGCATGCACGCCCGCGACAGATATATGGCGGAAAATTGCGCCACCGTCGTCTGCTATTTAAGAAAGACTGCCGGCGGCACCCATTACACGGTGGCGTATGCCCGTTCGCTCGGCGACAAAATAATAGAAATATGATTTTTTATGATTTTTACCGTATCGATATTATGCACGATACGGTATTTTTATGCAGTCAAATATCAAAAAGGCATATAAATAAAAAATAAGTATGTATAATTATACATTATAATATAAAATAAATTGCATTATTTTCGCCGCAATCGGTAAAATAATGCAAAGTGCCGCTTTTTGCCGCTAAACGCATGTATTGCGGAAAATACCGCACTTTCGGGCGTTTATAAAGCGTTTCGGGGAGTTTTTCCGCTTTTCGGGCGAAAGGATGGCATATATGCCGCAAATAACGCGGTTTTAGCGCCGGAAGAGCCCTCCTCCTCTACTATTGCTCGTATAAGGTAAAATGCGATTGTTACGACATATTACGGGGTATTTGCAAGATTTTGCCGCGTTTTTGCTTAAAACAAGGCATTATTGCGGTATTTACGGCCGTTTCCGCAATTTTTGACGGCCGTGACGTCCGCTTTGTGCGTTCAGCCCTCCGCGGCGGGGCTTTTGCCTCCGCAATGCTTGCCGTGCGCAGTTTCTGCAAGGCAATCGAAGATATAGCACGCTAAGCCTTCCGAGATTATGTCCGCCATTTTATATACTATGTTCAGCCGCGTTGCCGACAGCAGAGAGAAGTTGAACATCGACTTTTCCGCGATTATGCCGAGCACGGAGAGATCCCCCACCTTACTGAGGCGCTTGTTTGCGCCGCTGCCCGGGCGCACACCGCGCCGCGACAGCTTAATAAGGCCTATGTCGCCTTCGTTGCCGACGGCCGCGTCGATGGCGATAACGGGGCTGCCGGGGTGCGTTGCGCGCACGAACTCGTTTATATACTTCACCTCGTGCGCGGTGACGGGCTTGGAGAGCGTGCCGTAGACGTAACAGTTAGTGCCTTTGAGCTTGCTTTTAAGTTTCGTGCCGCATATAGGTCCCAGGCTGTCGCCTACGGACAGATCGCTGCCTATGCACACGACTACGGGCGCGCCCTCCTTGCACGGCATCAGCTTTTTTAGCGCGATCGTTATGCCGCTCTCCGCCATACTGTTGTATAAATTGAATGAATACTGTATTTGCATATATATCTTTTCAAAATTACTTAATTTTGCCTGAATTTCGACAATAAAACTTTATATCTGCCGTAAATAGCGTTAAAATTGCACTTGATAAGTATCTGTTTGCGCCTGCTGATTTAAGCACGACGGCACAAGATAAGGGCCTATCCGGAGGCAGACACTTACTTCGCCGGATGATTATTGCCATCGTTGGCCGCCTTTATACGCTTAAATTTGCCGTCTGCGCGGTGTTTTATGCCGTGTCGTATATTAAAATATCGCCTTGGTGTTGAGCCGTATACGGGTGTGACACGCGTGCGTTAAGGTTTCGTCTGCCGCTCTGACGGGCCGTATGTCATATTCATCGGTGTACGCCGTGTGAAACGGGGTATTATGCTGCAACCTGATCGTGGGCACATCGCCGTGGAGGCATTATTGGCGGCAGCGCAACTGCGCTTTGATTGTGACCTTAGCGCTAAGATCTGTCATCTGATCTGTGATTGGGCGGCTTGTTTCACGGGCGCACGGATATTTTCCGGGCGCAAAGACGTCTTAGTGCCGCAATTTTTACCGTGTACGCCTCTTTTAATATCAAAATTTATCCACAATTTATCTACTTATCAACTTTAATAAAGTCAGACATTATCAACAATTCCACATTTTTCTGTCAATAGCGGCGGAGTACACTGAGTTTTGTGCATACGCAGCACCAAAAGGACTGCATTTTATGCGGCTGTCGAGCAATTTTATCCACATTGCATGCCGTACGCGCATTAAATTTATCCACACAATCCACAATTATTTTGATAATAACGTTGCGTTGCTTAAAAATTTCGGCGTTTTGTGTTTCACGTGGAACATTAAAAAGTACAAAAAATTTGGCAGAATGTTTCATGTGAAACATATTTCGGTAAAAAATGCCATAGGCGCAACAAAAAATTTGCTTTAATTTTGTGATTTTACGAAGTGTTGTAATAATATTGCAGTCGTATGTAAATAATAAAATTTAAGTGATAAAGTGCGAAATTTTTGCTAAACGCTTGTAAATAAATAATTATTGTGATAGAATAATATTGTGCCGCAAGCATAACGTGTGACTGATAGTGGCATTTGCGGATAATATTGCAGCGCTTACGACTGCCGATTTAGGCGCCAACTAAACCGTGGCGCATAAATTTGAGGTAGCGCTAAACAATTACCGCGATCACGCTGACGGCCGCAGCGCGGCAATGCCGTTAAAGCCCTCAAATTTGGTCTGTAACGCCCGTCGACGGCAGATGTGTTTTTCCCCACGGGAGAATTGGTCCATGCCGTGCAGAAGCCATTTTCAGGCGTTTATCCGTGGGGCGGACGAATGTAGGGAGAAGGCATTGTGTTTCACCGGATCCCGATATCCCGCCGGGGTGGGCACTGCAGTGAGCGTGCCCGGTTGCGCGGTAGGGCGTATTCTGGCGGCGGCAGGAATCGTGCCACGGCGCTGGAAATGCGTTCGGTCGTAAAGGCTGTTGCCTGATATGCGGCGGACGGCACTTAGCAGTAAAAAATGAACGTCCCGATGCTGCGGAGTTTATGTAAATAAACCCGTAAGCACGCTGATTTGATAGATATTCTTTGCATAAATGCATCGTAAATTTCGTCAAAATACTGTAATTTATACCAAAAATGCCGCTATTTCGGCATTATTATAAATAAAACTTTGCATTTATATGCGGTTACGGACTTGGCAGTCATTTTTGTATGTCCGGACGTACTTAGCACTAAAAAATGCGTGTGGCGGCAGCCTTACCATCGTAGGAGGGGCAGGCCGCAGTGCCCGGAACGGGCGGACGGTTTTACTATGCCTGCGCGGCATAATATTTTTTACGCGCGCGCGACATATTTATATATATGCGCCCGAACGGGCGACTGCTTAAAAAGAACGCGGGGCTGCGCCCCCGAAAAAAGGAGTACGAATTGAGCAAAAAGAGCAAAATCATCATGGGAGTGGTCATCGCCGTGCTCGTCATAGCGGTCATAGCCGTGATCATTGCCACGAACGTAGACAGCGGAAGGAGCATCGATTCGAGCGAATTCAAGCTCTATACGCAGTATTACGGCGGCGCCGAAAAGGTGAAGAACGAAGACGGCGAGTTTGAGGTCGTCGTCAAGGGTGAAGGCAAGGACAGATACGTTAACATCGACGAAGACGGCAACGGCAGTTTCGACTTTACCGTGCCCGCGAGCCAGGTAATAGAGCGCGTCGATATAGACGGTTATCTGCTCACCGGCCGCGCCGCAAACGGCAGCGTGTGGAAAACTTATTATTCCTCGCTTTACAGCGACAACGATCTGCTGGCGCAATGGGACGAGAGCGGGCTTGCTTATAACTTTGCAAACCCCAACTCGGGCAGTTATTGGTCTTCGATAATTTCGATAGGCGGCCTCGTGCTGCTGTGCGTGGTGTTCTGGCTTATCATCCGCTCCACGGCGGGCGGCGGCGGGCGCACGATGTCGTTTGCGCGCAGCAAGGCGCGCGTATCCACCAACATAAAGGTGCGCTTCACCGACGTTGCGGGCGCAGAGGAGGAAAAGCTGGAGCTTGCCGAAGTGGTAGAGTTCCTTAAACAGCCCAAAAAATTCTCCGATCTGGGTGCGCGCATACCCAAGGGCGTGCTTCTGGTGGGCCCTCCGGGCACCGGTAAAACGCTGTTTGCAAAGGCCGTTGCCGGCGAAGCGGGCGTGCCGTTCTTTTCGGTTTCGGGTTCCGACTTCGTGGAGATGTACGTCGGCGTGGGTGCGTCCAGGGTGCGCGACCTGTTCGATATGGCAAAAAAGAACCAGCCCTGCATAATCTTCGTTGACGAAATAGACGCGGTGGGCAGGCAGCGCGGAGCGGGGCTCGGCGGCGGTAACGACGAGCGCGAGCAGACGCTGAACCAGATACTCGTCCAGATGGACGGCTTTGAATCGAACGAAGGCGTTATAGTTATGGCTGCCACCAACCGCGCAGACATACTCGATCCGGCGCTGATGCGCCCCGGCAGGTTCGACAGGCAGATATACGTCAATCTCCCCGACGTGCGCGGAAGGGAGCAGATATTAAAGGTGCACGCGCGCAACAAGCCGCTTGCGCCGGATGTGAATTTCAAGACCATAGCAAGGATAACCAGCGGCTTTTCCGGTGCCGACCTTGCCAACCTGCTGAACGAGGCGGCGATCCTTGCGGCAAGGGCAGGCAAGCAGTTTATCGGCAATCACGAGCTTTACGAGGGCGTAAACAAGGTAATAATGGGCCCGCAGAAGAAGAGCAGGATCGTTACCGAGAGCGACAAACGCATCACCGCTTATCACGAGGCGGGGCACGCGATAGTAGCCCGCAAGTGCAAGCATTGCGATCCCGTGCAGGAAGTTTCCATTATTCCCCGCGGTAACGCGGCGGGTTACACCATGACCAGGCCCGAGAGCGACGATTCGTTCATCTCGCGCGAAAAGCTTAAAGATTTTATCTGCATGGCTCTCGGCGGCAGGGTGGCGGAGGAGATGGTGATAAAGGACATCACCACCGGCGCCTCTAACGACCTCGAACGCGTTACGGAAATGGCAAAGAAGATGGTAACGGAGTGGGGCATGTCGGAAAAGCTCGGCCTTGTGACTTACGGCAGCAATTCGCAGACGGTGTTCCTCGGCAGGGATATGGAAACGCACAACGCTTACAGCGAGGAGACGGCCAAGGCTATCGACGAAGAGATGCACTCCATAATCGACGGCGAGCACGAGCGTGCGTTAAAGATCCTCACCGAAAACCGCTCCGTGCTCGACAATATGGCAAGGGTGCTCATCGAAAAGGAGACCATATATTCCGAAGAGGTGGATATGCTCATGGAGGGCAAAGACCACGCGGAGGTCATCGCTTATATGGAAGAGCACGACGCGGCAAGGGCGGAGAACCCTTTCAAAAGGTACGAATGATTTAGAGCGGCTTGAGTGTTTCACATGAAACATTCAGGCCGCCCTGAACGGGGGTAATATGGCAAAAGTAATTTCTTTTACAAACAAAAAGGGCGGCGTGGGCAAGACCACGACCGTTGTAAACATGGCGGCGTACTGCGCGGAATACGGCAAAAAGATGCTGCTCATCGACCTTGATTCGCAGGGCAACGCAACGACGGGCCTCGGGTTTTCGAAGAGCGCACTTAAAAAGTCGGTGTATAACGTGCTGATAGGCGAAGAAAAGATAAGCCAGAACATTCTGCCCACGCAGCTGCCGCTGCTCGACATTCTGCCCGCCAACGTAGACCTTACGACGGCGGAGGTGGAGCTTGTGCACAAGCGTAACCGCGACACGGTGTTAAAGGGCGCGCTCGAAGAGGTAAGGGACAAATACGACTACATATTCATCGATTGCCCGCCCTCGCTCGGCCCGCTCACGATAAACGCCTGGGTGGCTTCGGACTCGCTGATAATCCCGCTGCAAAGCGAATATTACGCGCTCGAAGGCGTGAGCCAGCTGATGAACACCATTGCGATGGTAAAACAGTATTATAACCCGTCGCTCACGATAGAGGGCGTTGTGATAACCATGTACAGCAGCAGGGCGACCGTGTCCAAGCAGATCGCGGCGGAGATAAAAAAGTTTTTCAAGAGCAAGCTTTACGAGATAATCATTCCGCGCAACATCAGGCTGTCCGAGGCGCCCAGCCACGGCAAGCCCATCCTGCTGCACGATCCCAAATGCATAGGCGCGCGCGCTTACAAGGCGCTTACCGAAGAGTTTTTGTCCAAACAGTAAATATATAACGCGGTAACGCCGCCCTACGGCGGCTTATAAAGGAGTAAGATAATGTCAAAAGGATTAGGCAAAGGGCTCGAGGCGCTGTTCGAAGATACGAGCGCGGCTTTCGAGCATATGCATGAAAAGGGCAAGCTGTTTGAATACACCGAAGAAGAGCGGAAGAACGCGCAGGAGATGGCGCTTGACAAGATAAAGGCCAACCCCAATCAGCCGCGTAAAAACTTCGACGAGCAGGCGCTTAAAGAACTTGCCGATTCGATAAGCAAGCACGGCGTTATAATGCCCATCGTCGTAAACGACAACAACGATGGCACCTATATGATAATCGCGGGCGAACGCCGCTACCGCGCGTCGGTGCTTGCCGGCAACAAGACGATCCCCGTTATAATCCGCAATTATAACGAGCGCGAGATAAAAGAGATCTCGCTGATAGAAAACTTACAGCGCGAAGACCTTAACCCGATAGAGGCGGCAACCGCGATGAAGCAGCTCATGACCGATTATAAGCTTACGCAGGACGAGCTTGCAGAGCGCATAGGCAAATCGCGCCCCGCAGTAGCCAACACGCTGAGATTGCTGACGCTGGCACCGGAAGTAATATCTTACGTTTCCGAAGGAAAGCTCTCCGCCGGGCACGCGCGCACGCTGGTCACGCTTGCGCCCGAAGATCAGGTAACCTTTGCCAAGGATGCCGTAAAGAGCGCGTCTTCCGTGCGCGAGCTGGAAAAAAAGGTGCGCGCCTATAACACTCCGCCCGAGGTGCTGTCGGCAAAGAAGAACAAAAAGCGCGCGCTTGCCTCCATCGAGCTGAAACAGCTCGTAGAAAGGATGCGCTTTACTTTCCGCACCAAGGTCAGCCTGATCGGCGGCGAGAGCAAGGGCAGGATCTACATAGATTATTATTCGCGCGACGACCTCGACAGGATTGTTGAAATTCTCGAT
>CALVLW010000014.1 GCA_944341315.1 uncultured Clostridia bacterium | reverse complement strand
TCTCGGTGAATATTTTGCCGTCGCGCAGGAATATCACGCGGTCGGAATATGACGCCACGCCCGCGTCGTGGGTCACCATGAGTATGGTGGAGCCGAGCGAGCCGTTCATAAGCCTGAACAGCTCCATAAGGTTGCGCGAATTTTTGGAATCGAGCGCGCCCGTAGGTTCGTCGGCGAGGATGACCGCGGGCGACGTTATCACGGCGCGCGCACACGCCACGCGCTGCCGCTGGCCGCCGGAAAGTTCGCGCGGGAACTTTTTAAGCTGGTCGGTTACGCCCAGCGCGCCGCTCACCCTTTCAAGCTCCCTCCTCGTCGTTTCGGTATCCGTCCTGCGGAGGTTGAGCGGGAGCACGATGTTCTCTTCGACGGTGAGCGTGTCGAGCAGGTTATATTCCTGGAATATAAAGCCCAGCTTGTCGCGGCGGAATGCGGCGAGGTGATCCTCTTTGAGCTGCGAAAGCACTGTGCCGTCCACCGCTATTTCGCCCGCGCTCAACGGCTCTATCGTGGCGATGACGTTGAGCAGTGTTGTCTTGCCGGAGCCGGACGCGCCCATCACCGCCACAAATTCGCCCTTGTTCACGGCAAACGAGATGCCGTCGAGCGCGCGCGTGACCACGCTGCCGTTGCCGAAGCACTTTACCGCGTTTGTCACTTTAAGTATTTCGCTCTGCATATATGCCCCCTTGCGTTTTTACACATTATATCCCCGCCGGTAAAAAAGTAAACGAAAAGCGGGGAGGACGTCCCCCCCCCCCGCAAACTGCCGCAGAAATCATATTATCCCGACTATGCCGAGCACTATCGCCACCAAGAACACGAGCACGAATACGGCCGTAAGCAACTTGACGAGCTTGCCGCTCCTTGCCGAAAAGGCGAGCGCGCCGAAGCCGAGGCCGACGAGCGACGATACCTCCAATACGATGTCGAACACGTTCATCACGTCGCCGCCGACGGTTATACTGTCGCTCACGAGCGGGAGCAGATAGGTTATGAACGCTATCACCGCCGAAACGCCGAGCGCGATAAAACAACAGAACAGCGCAAATCCGCCGTTGCCTTTATTTCCACCCATAAAAAACACCTCCTTGGGTAAGAGTTTTACTTAATTTTATAACAAACCGGAGGATAATACAAGCCTCGCGTGCAAATTTTATGCAACTTTCACATAGCACGCGCATGCAGAAAGGCGCGTTGGTTGCGGCATAGTACGGGGCGTTTTGCAAAACGCCCCGTTTAAGCGGCGCGGCCGCAAAAAAAGCTCTCCTGAAAATAAGGAGAGCTTTTCTGGTGGACCTGCAGAGAGTTGCACTCTGGTCTTACGGGGTTCGGGCGAGCTTTCTACATACTTAGTTTACCTTTAAGCTTACTCCGCAGACACCGGTAAACGGGAATCTGCGGCAGCATGCCGCAATATCACGAAACGGGCGCCGCGGCAAAGGCGCCCGAACCGTTATCCGCCTGAATGACGCCCCGCGCGCGCGGCGGAACTGCGCGAAGGACGGACCGCTGATTTAAGCGGCGCAAGCCATTGCGGCCCTGTTTACGGGGAACGCAACAACTTTGGAATCTTTCGATTCTGCGTTTGAATTTAATTTCCGTTTTTACGGAGCCGGGCCTCCGGTATGCTTACATCGTCCTCCGCCCGCAATCGAAACTGAATCAGGCCCGTGAACGCCGCAGGCGAACGCGCTGCGGATTATTATTATATTACGGCGCGCAAAAAAAATCAACGGTTTTTGCCGAAAATTTGCTTTGCGCCTGCGCAGCGACGGTTTATAAACAAATTTAACGCGGCACAAATACCGTTTTCGTTGACATTTTCAAGCAAATATTATAAAGTTTAATAGGCGTTTCCGCGGCTTACGCGCCAGCCGGAGTTTCCGTAAGCATGATATACACCGTAACATTCAATCCTTCGCTGGATTACTACGTAAAAGTGAATAACCTGCGCAGCGGGATAGTCAACCGCACCGTCGGCGAATACATATCCGTGGGCGGCAAGGGCATAAACGTTTCGCTCGCGCTCAAAGAGCTGGGCAACGAATCGTTTGCCTTCGGCTTCGTTGCGGGGTTTACGGGCAGAGCGATAGACGAAAACGTGACGCGCTCCGGACTTGAACACGAATTTATAGAAGTGCGCGGGCAGAGCCGCATAAACGTAAAGATAAAATCCACCGCGGAGACGGACATAAACGGCGTCGGCGCGGAGGTGAGCGAGAGCGACGTGGACAAGCTTACGGATAAGCTGCGCGAAAGGCTTGCCCCGGGCGACTGGCTGATAATCTGCGGCAGCGTGCCCCCTCCGCTGGACGACAGGACCTACGAAAACCTTATAAAAAAGACACGGCCGCCCAAAGACGTGAACATCGTGGTGGACGCCTGCGGCGGGCTGCTGACCAACACCCTTAAATACCGTCCGTTTCTGATAAAGCCGAACATATTCGAGCTGAGCGAGATATTCGGGCTTAAAACGCTGCCCGACACCAGGCAGATAGCCGAATGCGCGCGCAGGCTGCAAAAACAGGGCGCGCGCAACGTGATAGTTTCCATGGGCGGCGACGGCGCGGTAATGGTAACGGAAACGGCGCAGGCGCTGTACGTGCGCGCGGCGCGCGGTCAGCTCGTGAACTCCGTGGGCGCGGGCGACAGCATGATAGCTGGATTCATACACGAATACTTAAAGTCGGGCAACTACTTTTCCGCGCTAAACTTTGCCACGGCGGCGGGCAGCGCGTGTGCGTTTACGCAGCACCTTGCCACCAGAGAACAGATAGAATATATCGAATCGCTGATGTTATGACCGCCGTTTACTTCTGCAACGCCGCGGAAAGGAAAGAGCTGCTGCCAAAGATCCTTAAAAAGGAATACGGCGCGCCCGTGGAAATAATTTACGGCGGCAAGCCCCGAGCAAAAAACGGCGGGATATTTTTTAACCTCTCCCACTCGGGCGAGCTGTGCGCGATAGCCGTTTCGCAAACAAATATTGGCATAGATACGGAATTGTTGCAAACAAAACATTACGGTAACGTTCTTGCGCGCTTCCCCGCGGAAGAGCGGCGCGAGATAACGTGCGACAGAGATTTTTTCGTGCATTGGACCGCGAGAGAGGCTTACGCCAAGCTGCACGGCACGCCGATATTCGCGCTTTTCAAGCGACTTGCCTTTATAGGCGGAAAGCTGCTGCTGGACAATAGGCCCGTGCCGGAAAAGCTAACTTTCTGCTTTGAGCGCGGCGCAGTGACGGCGGTATGTTCCGACGAGGAAGGATTTGAAATTAAAACTTTGCAATAAACGATTTCTGCGCCCGCGCGGCTTTACCGCGCGGGCGCCCGTTTTTTTGCAGCGGGCCGCCTTAAAAATTTGCGTTATCGCGCGGGCGGTGGTATAATTGAGGCATGATCTGTTTCGTTATAGCTATGGAGAGCGAGGCCGCGTCCGTTACCGCAAACATGCGGGGCGTGCGCTCCGCCGAAAAATACGGAAGAAAAATTTACTTCGGCAGCCTCTGCGGCGAGGAAGCGGCGGTCGTCGTTTCGGGAGTGGGCAAGACCAACGCGGCGGCGGGCACGCAGCTTGCTATAAGCGAGCCGGGCGCCGAGGCCGTGATAAACGCGGGGTTTGCCGGCGCGCTGCACGCCGGCATGCATACGGGCGCCACTTACGCCGTTTCGCACGCGGCGCAGTACGACTTTGACCTGCGGCAGGTAAACGGCACGCCGCTCGGCACCCTGAACGAATACGCGGACAGGTGGCTGCCGCTTGCGCGCGCGGGGGATTACCCCTTTAAGCGGCTTGCCACGGGCGACCGCTTCAGCGACAGCCGAGCGGACCACGAAACGCTTATAAGCGACTTCGGCGCGGACATCCGCGACATGGAGGGCGGCGCCGTGGCGCACGTATGCGCACGCGCGGGCGTGCCGTGTTTTTCGTTCAAGACTATATCCGACGTTGCCGGCAGCGGCGTGACCACCGAACAATTTTCAAACAACGTAAAGCTCTGCGCGGAGAACCTCGAAAGGGAAATACCCGCCATATTCGCGGCGGTGCGCGGGGCGCTGAGGTAAGCCATGAAAAAGATACCGTCCTTTTCCAAAGATCACGACAAGCTGCTGCCCGGGCTTTACAAATGCGGCGAAAGCCACGGCGTTGCAACGTGGGACCTGCGGTTCAAAAAGCCGAACGCGGGCGATTACATTGCGCAGCCCGCGCTGCACACCACGGAGCACGTCCTTGCCACCGTGCTGCGCAACGGCAGGTTTGCCGACGGGATAATATACTTCGGTCCGATGGGCTGCCGCACGGGGTTTTACCTGCTGACCTGCGGCATAGCCGACGGCGACGTCGCGCCCATGCTGAAAGAGGCGCTGAAAGAGGCGCTCAAATTCAGCGAGATACCGGGCAGCAGGCGCGAGGAGTGCGGCAACTGCGCGGAACACGACCTCGAGGGCGCAAAAAGAGAGTGCGCGGCGTACCTTGCCGTGCTGGAGAACGCATGATAGCGCTGGGCGGCGGCTGGGACGAGCTGCTCGCGCCGCTGTTCGCCGACGAAAGATATAAAAAGATACGCGAGTTCTTAAAATACGAATACGGCAACCACGTCGTATATCCCGACATGTACGACCTTTACAACTGCTTCCGGTTCACCCCGCTCGCAGACCTTAAAGCGGTGATATTGGGGCAGGATCCTTATCACGAGCCGGGACAGGCACACGGGCTGTGCTTTTCCGTAAAGCCCGGGGTGCCGCTGCCGCCGAGCCTGCAGAACGTCTTTAAGGAGATAAAGAGCGACCTCGGGATAACCGAACCGAACTGCGGCGACCTTACGAAATGGGCGCAACGCGGCGTGCTGCTTCTGAACACCACCCTGACCGTGCGCGAGCACAGGGCAAATTCGCACGCCGGCTGCGGCTGGCAGTGGTTCACGGACGAGGTGATAAAACTGATATCGCGGTCCACCAAGAACACGGTGTTCATATTATGGGGCGCAAACGCCCGCTCCAAGAGCAAGCTGATAACGGGCGAACATTACATTCTGGAGAGCGCGCACCCTTCGCCGCTATCCGCATACAACGGGTTTTTCGGCAGCAGGTGCTTTTCCAAGTGCAACGCCTACCTCGAAAAGCACGGCAAACAGCCGATAAATTGGGACCTTAACGAATAAACGGCCGCACATATGCCGTAAACGACGGCACAGGCAACGGAGGCAAACATGAAATACGCAGTTATCCTGGGCGACGGGATGGCAGACTACAAACTGCCCGCGACGGGCGGGAAGACCTGCCTGGAAAGCGCGCGCACGCCCGTTATGGACGGGCTTGCGCCTAAAGCCGAGCTGGGGACGTTCCGCACCGTGCCGCGGGGCTTTAAGCCCGGCAGCGACGTGGCGAACATGTCCGTGCTGGGGTTCGATCCCGCAAAATATTACACGGGGCGTTCGCCGCTGGAAGCGGTTGCCATGGGGATATCCCTTGGCGAAACCGACGTTGCGCTGCGCGCCAACCTTGTTACGCTTGCCGGCGAGGGCGACTACGAGCAGCTGACGATGGCGGATTATTCCGCGGGGGAGATCTCCACCGAAGAGGCCGCCGAACTGATAAATTACCTGAAAAAAGAGCTTGATTGCGACGAGTTCACCCTTTACCCCGGCATATCCTACCGCCACTGCCTCGTCGCAAAAAACGGCGCAACGGGAAACGAGCTCACGCCCCCGCACGACATTTCCGACAAAAAGATAACCGATTACCTGCCCAAGGGCAAAACGGGCGCCAAGTATCTTGCGATGATGAAGCGCAGCCGCGAACTTCTGCGCCGCCACCCGATAAACTTAAAGCGCGTTGCCGAGGGTAAAAACCCCGCCGACAGCCTGTGGTTCTGGGGCGAGGGCACAAAGCCGGCGCTTGCCGACTTTACCGCCAAAACGGGGCTGAAAGGCGGCGTGATATCCGCCGTAGACCTCGTAAAAGGCATCGCGCTGCTGGCAAACATGCGGTTCATCCCCGTTGCGGGCGCCACGGGCAATTACGACACCGACTTCCGCGGCAAGGCGCTTGCCGCCGCGGACGCGCTGATAAACGGCGGGCTGGACTACGTTTACGTCCACATGGAGGCGCCCGACGAATGCGGGCACCACGGCGACGTCGCGCACAAGATATATTCCATAGAGCAGATAGACGGCGTGGTGATAAAAACGATAAAAGAGGAGCTCGAGCGCGCGAGCGAACGTTACTGCCTGCTCGTCTGCCCCGACCACCCCACCCCCTGCGAGCTGAAGACTCACGTTTCCGATCCCGTGCCCTACATGATCTACACAAACGCGAAAGACCTGGGCAACGGCGCAAAACGCTACACCGAAGACGAGGCGGCAAGGACGGGCGTGTTCGTAGAAAAGGGCTATACCCTTATCGACAGGCTGCTGCAAATAAAGTGACCTTATAAAAAATCGGCGCCCTGCGGCAAAAAACTGCCGCAGGGCCGTATTTATGCCGCGCCGCGCCCGAAAAATGTTAAAAGTTTTCATATCCGGCATACCGTTTTAACATAATAATTTTCACGGCGCCGGGGTTGACACGGAGCGGCTCCGCATATATAATTAGAATACGCAAACGAAGTATCGATTGAGATCCGCCGCAGGCACGGCGCTTACATATATCTTTTACGCGAGAGGGAACAGAGATATGAAAAAGACCAGACTCAACGAAAACTTCATAGACCGCCCCATAGCGCACAGGGGGCTGCACTCCGCCACGGTATGCGAAAATTCCATGGAGGCTTTCCGCCTTGCCATCGAAAAGGGCTACCCCATCGAGATAGACGTGCACCTTACGAAGGACGGCGACCTTGCCGTCATACACGACAGCATGCTCTCCCGCATGACGGGCAGGAGCGGCATCGTGGAGGCGCTGACCTCGGAACAGCTTAAAGCTTACACCCTTAAAGACGGCCAGCACATCCCCATGCTGCGCGAAGTGCTCGAACTCGTGGACGGACGCGTGCCGCTGCTGATAGAGCTGAAATTCAGGCGCGCCTTTAACGAAAAGCAGGGCGAGGCGCTGCTTGCGCAGCTCGAAAGTTACCCCTATAAGGACATGGTGGCGATGCAGTCGTTCCATCCCAAGATGGTGCGCTGGCTGAAAACGCACAGCAAAGATTATTCCGTGGGCTACTTAAGCTCGTTCAACCTGCTCAAAAACCACAGGTTCATAAACTACGTGCTCAGCACGCTTAAACTTTTCAGGTGGTATATGCACGCGGACTTCATCTCTTACGACATAACCTACCTGCCCAACAAATACGTTGCCAAAAAGCGCAGGCACGGGGTGCCCGTGCTCGCCTGGACGGTGAACACGCCCGAACGGGTGAACAGAGCCGTGGATTTTGCAGACAACATAATCTTTGAAAGCCTGTTTTCCAACTTTACTTCGAAGGCATAAAAAAGGAGCGCCGCGGCGCTCCTTTGTTTTTTCAGTAATTTTCCGGTTTGAGCTGGAAGTAAGCTTTGGGGTGCGAGCACACGGGGCATACCTCGGGCGCTTCTTTGCCTATTACTATCGCGCCGCAGTTGGTGCACTGCCACATGGCAACGTCGTCGCTGACGAACACCTTGCCGCCCTCCACGTTGGCAAGCAGCTTTTTATAGCGCTCCTCGTGCTCCTTTTCCACCTCCGCCACGCGCTCGAACATCCCGGCGATCTCGTCGAAGCCCTCCTCCCTCGCAACGCGCGCGAATTCGGGATACATGTCCGTCCACTCGTAGTTCTCGCCCTCGGCGGCCGCCTTTAAGTTGGCTTTGGTGTCGCCTATGCCTTTGAGCAGCTTGAACCACATCTTGGCGTGCTCCTTTTCGTTGCCCGCGGTCTCCTCGAAAATGGCGGCTATCTGGTTATAGCCCTCTTTTTTTGCCACGGACGCAAAGTAGCTGTACTTGTTGCGCGCCTGGCTTTCGCCCGCGAACGCGGCGTGCAGGTTGCGTTCCGTTCTGGTTCCCTTTAACTCTTTCATGTTTTCCTCCGCTTGAAATTATTTTATCGCAGGGCGCGCGCTCACGCGCGTCCGCCCGCTTTAACCTCTTCCGCGCGGCGCGCGGCACAATCGGGACAGCAGCCCGAAAAACCGAGCTCCGCCGAAAATATCTCGAAACCCTCCGCGCTTTTAACGCCGAAGACCTCCGCCGTACGCGGCAGGCTGACGTCCTTTATCCTGCCGCAATAAACGCACCTGACGTGCGCGTGCGGGGCGACGGTGCCGTCGTAACGCTCGTCCGAGCCGCACAAGTGCACCTTTAATATATCGCCGTTCTCCGCGGACTGCGCAAGCACGCGGAACACGGTCGCCTTGCTTATATGTTCGTTTTCGCGGCGGACCGCCTCGTAAAGTTCCGTGGCGGTGGGATGATCGGCGCATTCCAGCGCGCCGAGGATGATCCTCTTCTGCGCGGTGTTCCTCTGTTTTTTCATCGTTCTCCGCGGGCAAAAATGTCCGTTAAATAGTATTGATTATTGTTATTATACCACCCGCAAATCATATTGTCAACGATTTGCGGCAAACGAGGGCAAGTAGCTTGCAAAAACGCGCGGAATGCACTAAAATACAGGTATGTTCAACATAGTTCTCGTCGAGCCGGAAATACCCCAGAACACGGGCAACATAGCGCGCACCTGCGCCGCCACGGGCTGCACTCTGCACCTCGTAAAGCCGCTGGGATTCGAGCTCTCCGACAAATACTTAAAGCGCGCCGGGCTGGATTACTGGCACCTGGTGGACGTGCGGGTATATGAAAATTTTGCGCAGCTGCGGGCGCTGTTCCCGCAGGCGGCGTTTTACTTTTTTTCCACAAAGGCGCAAAAACGCTACGACGACGCGAGCTACGCCCCCGGCGACTTTCTGGTCTTCGGCAGGGAGACGCGCGGGCTGGACGAAGAGCTGCTGCTCGAAAACCGCGAAAGCTGCGTGCGCATACCGATGATAAGCGACGCTCGCAGCCTCAACCTTTCCAATTCGGCGGCGATAGCCGTTTACGAGGCGCTGCGGCAGAACGGATTCGGCGGGCTGGAATGCCAAGGGCGGCTGCACCGGCACAGTTGGTGAACGGCATAAAATTAGTTCTTTACATTTGCGCGCGCGTGGTGTATAATAAAAACGGGCGGCGGACGGCGCCGCGCCGAAGGCTTACGGCGAGAGGCTTAAAACGATGACGGAAGAGATAGTGGCGGCAAGCGGAAACGCGGGAAAGATACGCGAGATAGAAGAGATATTCGGGGGCGTGCGCGTAATACCCATGCGCGAAGCGGGATTCGACGGGGAGATAGAGGAGACGGGCTCCTCCTTCCGCGAAAACGCGCTTATAAAAGCCACGGCCGTGTGCAAACGGCTGGGCAGGCCCGCGCTTGCGGACGATTCCGGGCTGTGCGTGGACTTTTTGGGCGGCGCGCCCGGGATATATTCCGCGCGCTTTTCCGGCGGGGACGACGAAGAAAACAGAAAGCTGCTGCTTGCGCGCATGAAGGGCGCGCACGACAGGCGGGCGCACTTTGAATGCGCCGTGTGCCTTTGCCTGCCCGACGGCAGGACGCTGTTCGGCACGGGCAGGACGGACGGGCGCATACTCGAAGAGGAGCGCGGCACGCACGGCTTCGGTTACGATCCTCTGTTCTTTTCCGACGACCTTGAAAAGAGCTTCGGCGAGGCTTCCGACGAAGAAAAAAACAGAGTTTCGCACAGGGCGCGCGCATTGCACGACCTGACGGGAAAGCTCGGGCTGCTGAAATGAGGATATGAAATCGCTTGTAATAATTTCCGATACGCACCGCAACCGCGCGGCCATGGACAGGCTGCAGGGAATATTTTCCGAGTGCGACTATATAGTGCACCTGGGCGACCTTTCTTCGGACGGCGGGTATCTGCGGGGCATGTTCCCCGACAAAACGATAGTGATAAACGGCAACTGCGACCTTGACAAAACGGGCGACGACGAAAAGGTGCTGGAAGTCGAGGGCGTTAAAATTTTTATGTGTCACGGGCATAACTATTCGGTAAAGCAGACGCTTGCGCGGCTGGCCGCCGAGGCGGCGGAACGCGGCTGCACGGTGGCGCTTTACGGGCACACGCACGAGGCGCGCGTGGACGAGCTGGACGGCGTAAAGCTGATAAACCCCGGCAACCTTTCGCGCTACGGACGGAACAGCTACTGTTACCTTGCGGTGCACGACGGCAAAGCCGTGGAAAAAATAGTCACGCTCGAAAATTAAAAGAGGGATTTATGAGATTCAAACACACGGTACACGTTCTTATAGATAACTTCCGCGTTACCTATAAACTGCTCGTTTACGTGCTGATAGTCGCGGGGATAACCGCCGGACTGTCCGCGGCGATAATAGTGCCTTTTTTGGGCAGCCTTTCCGACGTGAGCGCCTTTGAAGAGCTGACCGGAGCATTCAACGATATGTTCACCGACATACTCAAAGGCAACCTTACGGGGCTTGCGCAGTACTTTACCGACATAAAAGACGGCTTCGAGGGACTGCTTGCCTACCTGGGCGAACACCCCTCCGAACTCGTGATGACGGGCGCGGGCATGGGCGCCATATCGCTGATAAGCAGCTTTCTGATAGGGCTGGGCAACTACGCCGCGGGTTCGCTGGTCAACGACAAGATGGCGATGCAGTCCAATTCGCCCTTTGCCGCCACGCTGATAAAAAACCTGGGCAAAGCTTCGCTGTATTCGCTGCTGTACGTTGCGGTGTCCTTCGTTTACACTCTGCTGAGCGTGGCGCTGCTGTTCGTGCTGCTGTTCATTGCGTTCGACGGCTTGTTCCTGCTTATACAGCTGTGCCTGTTCACGCTGTGCATGGTGCTGCTGATGGGCCTGAAACTGATGCTGCTGTCCGACTGGCTGCCCGCCGTGATATGCGGCAAGCAGAGCGTTACGCAGGCGTTCAGGTACTCGTTTTCGCGCAAGAGCGGCAACTCCTTTGCAGTGTTCTCCTTTTTCTCCTCCTCCTGCGTGCTGATACTCGCGATGAACGTTCTCGGCGCGCTGGGCTCGTTCGGCGCGGCGCTTATAATAACCGTGCCGCTGAGCTACCTTTACCTTTTATGCTATCAGTTCGTCAATTACTGCGACGGCAACGAGATAAAATATTTTACCGATAAACGCAGCATAGTAAAGCCCGAACACGAAAAACAGACCTCGCGCGAAGAATTTTTGCGCGGCGAATAACGAGGGAAAAAGCGGCGCGGAGCGCCGCTTTTTCGTATCGGGCAAAAAATTTGCGGCAACGCGCCGACAAATTTTATATACCCCCTTTACAAAATGCAAAATATTTTATATAATTATATCGTAAATATATAGCATGGAATGCGTCCGTTTTTCCGCGGGCGCGTTTCGGCGGTAATATTTTAATGTTACGGGAGGAAGTTTATGGATCATAAACGATTATACGGCGAGTGGCTTGCCGACGAAAGGCTTTGCGCCGAGGGCAGGGCGGAACTTGAAAGCATAAAGGACAACGAAGAAGAGATCGAATACCGCTTCGGCGCCGAGCTTGCGTTCGGCACGGCGGGACTGCGCGGCATTATAGGTTACGGCACCAATATGATGAACGTATACACCGTAAAGCGCGCCACGCAGGGGCTTGCCGAATTTATTAAAACGCTGGGCGAAGGCGCGATGAAGCGCGGCGTGGCCATCTCCTACGACACCCGCCTTAAATCGGACGAATTTGCCCGCGCCGCGGCGGACGTGCTGGCGGCAAACGGCATACGCTCGTACCTGTTCGCCGACGTGCATCCCGTGCCCATGCTCTCGTTTGCGGTGCGCTGCCTTAAAACGGTGGCGGGCATAATGATAACCGCCTCGCACAACCCCAAGCAATACAACGGCTACAAAGTCTACGGCGAAGACGGCGCGCAGATGAACCCCGAGGACACGGCAAAGGTGCTTTCGTTCATCGAAAAGCAGACCGATTACTTAGGCGCGCCCGAAGCCACGGAGGAGCAGCGCAAAAAGTTCTGCAAGAGCGTGCCCGCCTCCGTGGACAGAAAATATTACAAGGCGCTTACAAAGCTCACCCTCTCCAAAGAGGCGGTAAAAAAGTGCGGCAAAGACCTTAAACTCGTATATACTCCCGTTCACGGCTCGGGATATATCCCCGTTACGACCATACTCAAAAAGATAGGCATAAACGCCACGGTAGTCAAGGAACAGACGGTGAAGGACACCGACTTTTCCACCGTGGAAGTGCCCAACCCCGAATATAAAGAGACGCTGTCCATGGGCATCGCGCTTGCCGAAAAGATAGGCGCGACCGTGGTTTTCGGCACCGATCCCGACAGCGACAGGCTGGGCGTTGCCGTTAAGAACAAGAGCGGCGAGTTCGAGGCGCTTTCGGGCAATCAGGTGGGCATACTGCTGCTCGATTACATCCTTACGAGGCTGAAAGAGGACGGCAGGCTGCCCGCGAACGCGGCGGTGGTAAAATCGTTCGTGACGACCGGTATGGCGCGCGCGATCTGCAACAAGTTCGGCGTGGAGCTGTTCGAAGTGCCCGTGGGCTTCAAGTTCATAGGCGACAAGATAAAGCTGTGGGAAAAGGACGGCAGCCACACCTTTGTGTTCGGATTCGAAGAGAGCTGCGGATACCTGCGCGGCACCCACGCGAGGGATAAGGACGCAGTGGTCGCCTCGATGCTGTGCGCCGAGATGGTGTGCTATTACGAATACCGCGGCAAGACGGTTTCCGAACGGCTGGAAGAGATATACAGGGAATACGGCTACGTTTTGGATAAGAACGTATCCATACAGTACAAGGGCCTTAACGCCATGCGCGACATGAACGCCGTCGTGGACGCATTAAAGACCAAACCCGTGAGCAAGTTCGACATATACCGCGTGGCGTATATAAGAGATTATTCCAAAAACGTAAAAACGGAAGTTGCCACGGGCGAGACTTCGGAAATAGGCTCCCCAACCACCAACTGCGTATATTACGACCTGGAAAACGGCAGCTTCATCTGCGTGCGCCCTTCGGGCACCGAACCCAAACTCAAGATATATTACTCGGTGAAAGCCAACACCAAGGCAGACGCCGAAGACGCGCTCGAAAAGATGCAGAAAGCCACCGAGCAGCTGCTTAAATCGGCAGAATGACGTCGAGCCCCGCCCGCGGCGCGCGGGCGGGGCTTTGAAATAAAAAATTTGAGCTGCCGCGTTTAGTTATAAAAGCGGAGTGTTATATTATTAAACGAACAGACGGGAGCGCGATCTCCCGCTTAAAGGAGGCGTTAAAATGAAAAAGACTGCGATTGCAACGCTCGGCGCGCTGTGCGCGCTGACTTTGGGCGCTGCGGTGTTTGCCGCCTGCGGCGACAAGGACAACGAAAACGGCGGGGGCACGGAAAAAGACTTTACCATAACCGTTGAAAACGGCGAAGGTTACACCGCCAAGGCGGACAAAACGTCCGCCGACATGGGCGAAACGGTGACCATAACCGTGACCGTTACCGATCCCGACACCTACATAGAAAAGGTGCTTGCCAACGGCAACGAACTCGACGAAAACGGCGACGGCAAGTACACCGCCACCGTGACGACCGACCTCACAATAAAGGTAGAAACGGGCACCTACAAAGAAGTACTCGAAGACGGAGATGTAAGCTTTAACGAGGCGTACGGCACGACCATAGCAAAGAACGACAGCAACGAATTGTATGAAGAAAATACATGGAGTTTAAGGATAGACCTTGGCTTCGGTATGATGGCTAACCTGAGCAGCAGATCGTATATAACCTCGTCGAATCAGGCGGTTATTCCCGCAGAAGCAATTTCGGAACTCGAGGAACATAACGAGGGCAGCGACCAATATCTCGATTATCTTACATTCACTATCGACACTTCCAAGATCGAAACGGGCTATACCTATCTTACGATTTATGTAAAGAGCAACGAAACTTCTAGCGACGGTGCGCTTTGCGTAAAGATTACGGTCACCGACGAACCCGTTGCGCCCGAAACGATGGAAGTGACGTTTAAGTTTGAAAATAAAACTAAATATCAGGACGAAGACATCTTTATCAATATTACCGATATTGAATCGGGAAGCTACCCCGAGACTATCTGGTTGAGCGACTTTACAAACGGCAAATATACATTCGAGTACGTCGTAGGGCATACATACCGCCTTACATGCTCGTATGCAGTTATGGGTGAAGACGGTTATTACGATACCACACCTCTTTACTTCAACGAATGGGAAGGCAACAATCTGGGCGGTGCGGTAAACAACATCGAAAAAGGTACAATGAACAACGCAGATTATGTGCTCACCCTGACCACGGAGGGCATAGAAGTACCCCTTACAATAACGGAAGATTGAAATCAACCCTAATCGATAAAAATAAATACGCCGCGGCAATATTTGCCGCGGCGCCCTTGTTTTTATAACTTTATTCCGATACCGGCTTGCGCGCGGCTGCGCGTTTTGCCGCAAGCAGACGATGTTCGCGCTGATAGAGCGCCTCCGTAGCAAAAGAGATCTTCATTATGCAGTCGCGTACGTTTACGGGATGCAGCCAGAAGCTGTCGTCGTGCTTGGATATGTCCAGGCAGTCGCCGAAGAACTCGCGTTTTTTGCGGTCGCGGTAGTCAAATTCGAGGTGCACGCTTTCCAGCTGATTGGGCGCGAGGTGCATTTCGAACTTTTCGCCGTAATAATCGCACCAGAAGTGCGTGCCCGTCATATCCTGCAAAAACCTGCCCCTGCCCTGGTCGAAATACCTGTCCTTGGGCAGGGTGTGCACGGTGACCTCGTCCTCCATGCGATAAGTGCCCGCCTCCACCTCCGCCGTCACGTTTTCGCGCTCCCAGCGGAACCAATCGGGGATATGGGCAAAGCGGGTGGCGCCGTCGTGCGCTTCCAGCCTGCCGTATTCCGTCATCTCCCACTTTTTGCCGCAGTGCCTGCATTCGAGCGTGGTGCCCGAAGAATACATTTCAAACTCCGTTCCGCATTCGCAGCACTGATAAAGTATGTGGTGCAGCCCGCGTGCGCGCTCCTTGAAGTCGAGCTTTATCCCGTTTTTATACTGATAGGCAAAATCGTCGTAAACGAATTCCTTTGCGATGCGCGCGTTCAGCTCCCCGGCGGAGAGTTTTTCCACCTCCTCCGCGTCCGCAACGCACACCAGCCTTGCCTTGCAGGGGGAAAGGCGCTTTGAGAACCTGTCCTTGTTCCACTGCGGACAGCACACGAAGTTGCCCTCCGCCATCAGCAACACGACGGGCACTTTGAGCAATTTTGCCATTTTGCCCACCGAAGGCGGGATATAGCTCTGCGTGCCGTCGAAGGTGTAGCGCGCCTCCGGATAGACGCAGATTATGTTTTTAAGCTCCTCCACGCAATACTTCATGTTGCGGATGAGGTGCATGTCCTGGATGAACTTGCGCTTGCCTATGCCGCCCGCAAACCGCATAAGACCTATGCCGTTGTCGTGCATGGCGTCTATCGCCACGACGTAATTGGGGTTATGCGGCCTTACCGCGGCGTACAGGATGCGGAAGTCCATTTCGCTGGCGTGGTTGCACAGCAGAAAATACGGCGGCTTTATGCCCTCCATATTCACGTACTCGCACTCGAAATCGCGCTTTTTCATGTCGGGATACGCCACGAAAGTTTTGAGTATGCCCATGAAAAGCGCGTTCGGATTTTTAGGCTTTAACGAAAAGTCGAACGTTTCCGGTCTTTTCATATTCTCTCCTTTGCTCTATTGTATCACACAACGGGGCAAAGGTCAATACGTGCGGCAAAAAACGGCGGCGCTTTGCTTGCGCCGCCGTTTTACGTTAAACACACGATTATGCGCCTACACGCCGCCCTGCGGCCACGTCCTGTTTTGGGCAAACCATTGGGTGTCTTTAAGTTTTACCGCATTGTCCGAACACCAGAGCCTTAGCCCGCCCTCGTAAGAGCGGTAAAATACGATGTCGCCGTTCATGGGGACGGCGTTTTTATCCTCGTAAGTTATCGTAACGTATATGCTGTCCGTATAAACGCCCGCCCTGTCGATAAACGCCTGCGTGGGGAAGACGTTCTCCTCGTGCGAGCCGTACTGATTGTAACCCGCGCAGCAGCAAACGGCGACGTGTTTGGGCTTTATGACCTGCAGCAGGCATTCGTTGGAAGAAGTCTTGCTGCCGTGATGCCCCGCCTTGTACAGGTCGACTTCCGGCAGGTCGTTATATTGCACGAGGTATTTTTCGCCCTTTTCTTCCAGGTCGCCCGTGAACAGATAGTTGTGTTCGCCGTCCGCCGTCTGCTGCGTGAGCAGGAAGCAGACGGAATAGTTGTTTTCGTCGGAGCTGTCGTTTTCGTAATAATAATTGTAGAGTATGTTCAGCGAAACGGTCTGCTCTTCGTCGAGGTAATAGGTGCGCCGCGCGCCGTCCTCGCCGTTCCAGCATTGCAGCCCGGTATATACCTGCGTTCCCTGCGAGCGGGCGTATTCCACGGCGTCGAGATAATCGCCGTAATCGGTGGGATTGCCCGCCGCCGTGAGCAGCTCCTTGTTGGACCTGTCGAAAGTTATCAGCGTTTCTATGTCGTAACTGTAAAGTATGCCGTTATAGCTGCCGCCCGACTTGTTGCCTATCATGCCGAGGATATGGTCGCCGTCGGCATGGGTGACTATAACGTATTCGAGCACGCCGTCCGTGCAGTATTCGTCTATGTAATCTTTAATCGTCTGCGTGTTGCCCTTGTTGGGGCCGGCATCCACCAGCACTTCGGTATCGCCGCACTTTATCAGCGCGCTGTCGCCGCTCGCCTTTACCGTGGGCGCGATGAAGTGTATGGAGAGGTCGGCCAAAGCTATCTCCTCCCTGCTGCCGGGCTCGGGATCGTTTGCTCCCTTTGCGCGGCCGCACACCGTGCATACGCCCGAGTCGCCGTAATCGTGCGCGCCCGCGTTCAGGTGTCCGCCGCAGACGGCGCATTCGTTCCAATGAGTGAGCGCGTCGTTCCGCCATTCGCCGGCGTCGTAGTCGTGCGCCGCAAGTTCGCGCAGCACCTCCTCTTCGGAAAGCCGTCTTTCGCAGTCTTCGTCGGCAAACATGTCCCCGCAGCGCGAACACAGATAATAACCGTCGTGCCCCGCTGCCGTACAGGTGGAATCTTGGGCGGCAACGTAGTCCGCGTCGTGCCCGAGCGCGCGAGTCGAAACGTAAGCCAGCCTGTCTGCGCCGAGCTCGTCGGCAAAGTCGCCGCCGCAGACCGAGCAATGATAGTGGGCGACGGTGCCCTCTTCCGTGCAGGTAGCCGCCTTTTCCGCCACGAAAGACATATCGTGTTCGTGGCCTATTATGCGTTCGATATATTCGCAGCCGCCGAACGCAAGCGTGCCGAACGCCGTTACCGCGGCGAGCGCCGCCGCAAGGATCCTTTTCATCTTCACCTCCGCAGGGGCCGTGCCCCAAACCTTTCAAAGCGACTTTATTATAACAAAACGCGCGGCAAATTACAATATCTGCCGCGCATAAATTTAATTATAATGCAAATTGCCCCCTGCATATGCGGCATGCAACGCCTGCCGCTCATTCCTTTATCATTCTTATATAGCCCAAAGGGACAAAGCCGAGCTTTTCGTAAAGTTTGCGGGCGCGCACGTTTTCCGGCTCTATTTCCAGAACGTAGCGCGGCGCGTGATAATTTTCGAACACGTAAGAAAAGAACGCACTGCCCAGCCCCCTGGAGCGGAATTCCGGCTTTACGAACAGTTCGTCGAAAATTACGCACCTGCCGCCCGCCTCCTGCGAGTAAAAAAAGCAGATTATGCCGTAGCCGGCAACGCGGCCTTCGCATTCGAATACGAAGCACTTTGCAAGCTCGCCTTTAAGGAACTCCGCAAACGCGTTTTCGCGGTTGGCGGCGGGAACGTCGTGCAGCACGGCGGGCGAAGAATAAAATTCTGCGGACATTGCAAGATAGATATCCCTGTCGGAAGCGTCGAGCGGTCGTATCATATCGCGTTTACCTGAGGGCGGAAAGCTGGCCCTCTATCCTCTCCTTCATTTCTATATACTTTTCAAGTTTTGCGCGCTCTTCGTCCACGAGCTTTTTGGGAGCCTTGGACATAAAGCCCTGATTGTGCAGCTTGCCGTCGGCGCGGGCTATTTCGCCCATCACCTTTTCCAGCTCGCCCTCCAGCCTTGCGCGCTCCTTGCCGGCGTCTACCAGCTCGCCCATGGGCACGAGCACGGTGGCGCAGCCCACCACCTTTGCGGCGGCGTTTGCGCCCGCCTCCTCCGCGCTTTCGATAAACTTTATCTCCGAAGCGCCCGCAAGCCTCTTTATGCTTTCGGCGTTGGCGTTTATAACGTGCTTTGCGTTGGTAACGAGGTAGAGCGTGACCTTTTTGGAGGGCGCGCAGCCCGTTTCCGTTTTTAAGGCGCGCACGGCCTTTATTATGTCCATTACGCCTTCGAACGCCTGCGCGGGTTTGCGGTAAATGCGGCGGGAATTATAGCGGGGATAATCCGAAAGCATTATCCTGCCCTCCGCGCCGGGTATCTCCGACCATATCTTTTCGGTAACGAAAGGCACGAACGGGTGCAGCAGTTTGAGCGCGTCTTTGAGCACGTAGACGAGCACGGCGAGCGCCGCGTCCTTTTTTGCCTCGTCGTCCGACCACAGCGCGGATTTGGTGAGCTCGATATACCAGTCGCAGAAATCGTCCCACATAAAGTCGTGCGCGGTCTGGCAGGCTATGCCCAGCTCGAACTTGTCCAGCGCGAGCGTTACGTCCCTTATGGCCGATTGCAGTCCGGAGATTATCCATTTGTCGGCGTGGCCGAGCTTTACTTCTTCCGGCTGCTTTATCTGCCTGCCTTCGCAGTTGCTTATAACGTAGCGGCTGGCGTTCCATATCTTGTTTATGAACGCGGCGGCGGACTGCACCTTGGCGTCGGAATAGCGTATGTCGTTGCCCGTGGAAACGCCCTGCAACAGCGAAAAGCGGAGCGCGTCGGCGCCGTATTTTTCTATTATCACAAGCGGATCTATGCCGTTGCCGAGCGATTTGGACATCTTTCTGCCCTGCTCGTCGCGCACGATGCCGTGCATAAGCACGTAGCGGAAGGGCACCTTGTGCATGTGCTCTATGCCCGAGAATATCATGCGCGCCACCCAGAAGAAGATGATGTCGTAACCGGTAACGAGCACGTCGGTGGGATAAAAATATTCGAGGTCGGAAGTATCTTCGGGAAAGCCGAGCGTGGAGAACGGCCACAGCGCCGAAGAGAACCACGTGTCGAGCACGTCCTCGTCCTGCCTGATATGCGCGCTGCCGCACTTGGGACACACGGAGGGATCTTCCTTGGAGCAGACGACCTCGCCGCAGTCGTCGCAGTACCAGATGGGTATGCGGTGCCCCCACCACAGCTGGCGGGAGATGCACCAATCCTTTACGTTCTCCATCCAATTATAGTAAGTTTTTGCAAACCTTTCGGGGATGAAGGTCGTCTTTTTGTCGAGCACGGCGTTTA
>CALVLW010000013.1 GCA_944341315.1 uncultured Clostridia bacterium | reverse complement strand
AAAAAGACATAGAAAAACCGCTTGATTTTATTTTCAATCAAGCGGTTTTTTGGTACTCCCGGCGGGAATCGAACCCACAACGGCCCCTTAGGAGGGGGCTGTTATATCCATTTAACTACGGAAGCGTTTGCCTTTGTCTGCAACGCAAATATAATACAATATATTGCAAAAAAAATCAAACGATTTGCTGCCGTTTTTTATAAAAGGCGCGCAATAAAAAGTCGTTACGGCGGGGCGTTTTTACGTTTAAGAACGCGCGCCGCGCAAATTGCGCGGCGCGCGTTATCCGTTATCTGTCCGCCTTTTTCCGGTCGTAAAATATTTCGTATCTGAACCTGTATAAAAGTATCGATGCCGCAAGCGCGACTATGACTGCCGCAACGGTCACCACCGTGCTTACGGGGATATCGGCAACGTCGAGGCAGCGGACGTTTATCCACATCTGGTTTATGGACGCAAGGTCGTCGCCGAAGTCGAGCATGACGACGCTCCTTTCGATAATGTCGTAAGTGGGGTATTGCCCGAACGCCTGGCGGCCTTTGTCGAGCGTTCCGCCCGCATATACGGGGTATCCGGCAACGTATTCGTCGTCCGCGTATTCGTCCGTAAGGGCGGCGCCTTCGACTTCTATCAGATCCATATCGAGGTAGATGTAGCTGTCTTCGCCGAAGAAGTAGCTTACGTCGTAAACGTATATGTTTTCGAAGTCGTAATAATCTTCGCTTTCCCTGTCGGTGACGGCGCCGTAGCACCAGTCGAAATATTCGAATACTTCCTGCGACGCGCTGGAGGAGGTGTAGCCGATGTAATACATGTTGCGCACGGCTATGTCGGGGCGGGCGAGGAAGTTTACGAATGCTTCCGCGGCGGTCTGCTTTTTCTCGTCGCCGCCTACCCCGTCTTTGAGCATCACCCAACCGTCGAACCATAGGTTGGTGTTTGAATCGGGAACGGAATACCACAGCTCCGTGCCCTCTTCGTCGGCCTGGTCAAGGATATAAACGGCGTCGCCCGACCATTGCAGGTTGCCTATCACCTTGCCCGTTACCATGTCCGACTTGCCGCTGTCCGTTTCAAAGGAATACACGTTCTCCTTTATGTCTTTAAGGATATCTTCCGCGGCGGCTATCGTGTCGGGATCGGTGGCGTTCAGCAGGGCGCTGCGCGCCTCTGCCTTTTCGGCTTCGCTCATGTTTTTGTCGGCGTTGATCTCGTTCAGTTCGTCTTCGTAAAGGATGGACAGGGCGGCAAAATAAGCGTCGCGCACGTTATCCTTTATCGTAACGGACTTGCGGTAATCGCCGTTCGTGAGCATATCCCACGAGGCGACGTCCCTACCGCCGTCGTCTATTCTTTCGGGGTTATAAACGAGTCCGGTCGTGCCCCACATGTAGCACGCGGCTATGCCGCTCCAGCCGTAACGGTCGAAGATGCTGCCCTCCGCGCCGTCTATGTAGCGGGAAACTCCGTTTATGTAGTAATTTTCGGGATCGCAGGCATCCATGAATGCCTGCGAAAACGGCTGTATCTCGCCGTTGTCGAGCAGCTTCATTATCATGTAGTCGGAGGGGCACACGAGGTCGTAGACGTCGCCGAGGTTTAGCTGGTTATAAAGGTCTTCGTTGGTGCCGAACGTGGAGTATTCCACCCGCACGTCAAAGCCGTAGTCCTGCGAGTTGAACCATTCGGTAAAGTCGTCCACGACGCTGTTCACGCCGATTATGCAGTCCTCGTCCGCGTAAGGATTGTATATGTCGATCGCCTCGTCCTCGCCCCAGCCGCCGAGGTCTATATATTCCTCCCAGTTGGAGACGCGCAGCACGACGGTCTCGTCCGCGTCGCCGCAGCCCGCCGCCGCAAAAACGGGCAGAACGCACGCCAAGGCCGCCGCAACGGCGGCAAATCTCAGTTTTTTCATATGCGTTCCTCCGATGCTCTTTTTTTGCCGGAGAGCACGTTCATAAGCACCACCGCAACGACGACTATCAGGAATATTATCGTGGACAGCGCCCACAGCGCCGTCTTAATGTCCGTCTGTCCGCCCTTTGTGGCGTTCACGACGTAAGTGCTTATAGTGTCGAAGGTGGAGGGCTTGGTATAAGTCGTTATGAAGTAATCGTCGAGCGACAGCGTTACCGCAAGCATGAAGCCGGAGATTATTCCGGGCAGCAGCTGCGGCAGCACCACTTTGAACAATGCCTGGGCGGGCGTCGCGCCAAGGTCGAGCGCCGCTTCGTAAAGGCTGTTATCCATCTGTCTGAGCCTGGGCAGCACCGAAAGATATACGAACGGCGAGCACAGCACGACGTGCCCCGCAACGAGGGGGACGAAGGTCTCTTTCTTTATTCCGATGACCACTATCAGCAGCACGCATACGGAGAAGCCCGTCACGACGTCTGCGTTCACCACGGGTATCTGGTTCGCGTAATTTATCAGTCCCTTTGCCGTTTTTCTGGAATAGAACGCGCCTATTGCGCCCAGCGTGCCGAGCACGGTCGCGATCAGCGCGGAACCAACGGCAAGCAGCACGGTGCCTGTTATCATGTCGCGCAGCTCTTCGTTTCTGAACAGCGTGGCGTAATTGTGCAGCGAAAATCCGTCCACGGCGCCGCCGACCATCACGGCGTCGGTAAAGCTGTAAACGGCGAGCAGCAGTATGGGTATGTATATGAATGCTAGCACGAGCACCAGCCAGGCCGCGGCAATAACTTTTTTTGCGATCTTCACAGCATTGCCCTCCCGGAAGTTTCGTCGTCGCTGAACCTGTTCGTCGCCAGCGTTATCACGAATATTATTATAAGCAGTATCAGCGATATCATCGAGCCGCCGTGCCAGTCGTATGCGGCAAAATAGCTGCCTATAAGACTGCCCATTATGTAGGTGCTGTTATACAGCATGTCCAGGACCACGTAGTTGGTCATGGAGGGCAGCAGCACCATCGTTACGCCGGAGATTATGCCGGGCACGGAGAGGGGCAGTATCACGCGCATGAACACGGTGAACCCGTTCGCGCCGAGATCTTCCGCCGCCTCCGTAAGGCTCTTGTCGAGCTTGCTCAGCGAAGTGTAGAGGGGGAGTATCATAAACGGCAGAAAGTCGTAAGTCATGCCCGTGACCGTGTTCAGAAAGGGGTATGCCGAAAGGTTGCCCTCTATGGAGGAGAGGATCTCTTTGAGCGCCGTTATCCTGAGCGTAAAGTTTATCCACATGGGCAGCACGAACAGCATAAGGAGCACGTACTTTTTCTTTAACCTGCTCCGCGCAAGAACGTAAGCCACGGGATAAGCTATCACAAGGCACACCGCCGTGGTGACCACCGATATGGCTATGCTGTAAAGCAGCGTGCCCAGCGTGTTGGTGTTCGTGAAAAAGTTTACGAAGTTTTCTATCGTTATGCTGCCGGTGCCGCTCGTGAACGCGTAATAAACGACAACGAGCAGCGGGCATATCACGAACAGTACAAGAAACGCAACGTAAGGTATGCACAGCTGTTTGCGGTTGAACCGCAGTTTCAACGCCCCGGTCATTTCTTTTCACCTGCAACGGGTTTAAGCGTAAGCTTTATCTTGTCCGCCGGTATCACGAGGCTGACCTTGTCGCCCGTGTTCCAGAGGTCGGGGCAGGCAAGCACGTAATCTTCTTCGTTCTCTTCCGTGCGCACGATAGAGCGGTAGTGGTCGCCCTGGTATATCATGGAGATTATGTTGCCTTCTGCGCCGCCGGCGCCCTCTTCGTCGCTCATCGTTATGTCGCGGAAGCCCACTTCGACCGTGACTTCCGTGCCCGTAAGGTCGAGCTTTTCGCCGGAGGCGGTAATAAGGTACCCCTCTTCGTCGAGGTGCGAGCCGGGGTAGAGCTGCGTAACGTCGCAGCCGAATTCGCCGTCGCCGAATTCAACGGTGTTGCGCTTGGTTATCACGCCGTCGTACTTGTTTTCGGTGTACACCTTTTCCATTATATGGATGCCGTCCGGCTCTATCTTCATCCCTATCAGGGAACCGGGCTCGGCGTAGGCGGTGCTCTGGATGACTATTTCGAACCTGCCCACTTCTACGGTTATCTCGTAATGCACGCCCTTGAACACGGTGGAAAGCACCTTGCCTTTAAGCTGCCCTTCGCCAGGTTTGCAGATGATAATATCTTCGGGGCGCACGACGACGTCGACGTATTGGTTTATCTCGTAATCGTCCAGGCAGGCAAATTCCGTGCCGCAGAACTTTACGCGCAGCTTGCCCGTCATCATGCCGTTGAAAATGTTGCTCTCGCCTATAAAGTCCGCAACAAAGGTGTTTACCGGTTCGTTATATATATCGGTGGGGGTGCCCACCTGCTGTATCTCGCCGTCGTTTATCACGACGATCTTGTCGCTCATGGTGAGCGCCTCTTCCTGGTCGTGCGTTACGTATATGAACGTGATGCCCAGCCTGCGGTGCATCTCTTTAAGCTCGATCTGCATCTCCTTGCGCATTTTAAGGTCGAGCGCCCCCAAGGGCTCGTCCAAAAGCAGGATCTCCGGTTCGTTTACTATCGCCCTCGCTATCGCGACGCGCTGCTGCTGTCCGCCGGAAAGGGTGGAAACGGAGCGCTTTTCGAAGCCTTCGAGATCCACTATGTCGAGCACGCGCTTTACCTTTTCGTCTATTTCGCGGCGGGAAAGGTGCACGAGCTTTCTGACCTTGTTACCCTTGCGGTCGGTCACTTCGGTCTCGGTTTTTTTAAGGCGCAGGCCGAACGCGATGTTCTCGTAAACGTTAAGATGAGGGAAGAGCGCGTAGCGCTGGAACACCGTGTTTACCGGGCGCTTGTTGGGCGGCAGCTTGCTGATGTCCTCGCCGTTAAGCAGTATCTGCCCGGAAGTCGGGATGTCGAAGCCCGCTATCATGCGCAGCGTGGTGGTCTTGCCGCAGCCCGACGGGCCGAGAAAGGTCACGAATTCGCCCTTCTGTATGGAAAGGCTGAAGTTTTCCACCGCAACGGTGTCGTCGAACGATTTGCAGACGTCTTTAAGTTCGATTATGGTACTCGTTTGGCTCATAATATCTCTCCTGGTCGTATTTCCTTATCAGAAATTGGGCGGCGACGATATCCATATAAGTTTTGCTATCGTCTTGCCCGCGTTGCTCAGCGTATGCGGCACGTTCGCCTTGTAGCAGAACGTTTCGCCGCGCTTGCAAAGATATTGCTTTTTCCCCAGCGTGACGCGCACCCTTCCTTCCAGCACGAAGCCGAATTCCTCGCCGTCGTGCGGGAAGTCCTCTGCGGAGGACGCGCCCGGCAGCAGCTCCAGGATGATCGGCTCCATCAGATTTTTCTGCGCGTTGGGTATTATCCATTTGAGAGTCATCCCGTCGTCGCGCTTTTCTATAAAGTCGTCCGGGCCGAACACCACGCGCTCGTCGTCCTCTTTTTTGAAGAATTCTGCAAGATCCGTCCCCAGCGCGGCAAGAATGTCGCACAGAGTGGATATGGAGGGGGAGGTAATGTCGTTTTCCAGCTGCGAGATGTAGCCCTTCGTAAGTTCGCACCTGTCCGCAAGCTCCGCCTGCGAAAGGTTCAGCTGTTGCCGCAGTAATTTTATTTTGCTGCCTATTTCCATGTCGGACCGCCTTTGAACTAAACTTTGCGTTAAGCACGGCTAAACCGCAGAGTAAACGCTGCGTTTACAAATGGTAAACGGTTAGCGTGATTAAACAAAAAGTTTAGTAATAATAACCGATAAGAATTGTAAAACTAAATTTCTTTAAAGTCAATCGTTTGTATGAGATTTATAAATATGTAAATTTTTGACGGTTTTATGGACATTTTGTGAAAATATAACGAGCAGCGCCCCTCCGCGGCGGGGCGGAGGGGCGCTTTCGGCGCACGAAAAAAAGCCGGGCGCATGCGTCCGGCCGGTATATCGTTTTAATGTGTCTGGTTAAGCCATTTCGTTGAGCTTTTTGGCAAGTCCGCTCTTTTTGTTGGCGGCGGTGTTCTTTTTAAGAACGCCCTTTGCGACCGCGCCGTCTATCACGGAGCAGGTCTGGGGGAACAGCGCTGCCGCCGCTTCCTTGTCGCCTTCGGCAACCGTTGCAAGGAACTTTTTGATGGCGTTCTTGACCTGAGTCTTTATCACTCTGTTCCTTATCGTCTTCTTTTCGGTCACGAGCACGCGCTTCTTTGCTGACTTTATGTTAGGCACTTGAAAATCTCCTTTAAGCGTATCATTAAAATTCGTGAGTAATTTTATCATAAAATAATTGCGTTGTAAACTAATTTGCGGCGGCTTTCGCAATTTTTTCATAGATTTTTCGGGCCCGCTCATAAATATAGCGTATGAACGAACGTCCGCTCGTCTGCCTGTTCGACAGCGGCATAGGCGGCATAAACCTGCTTGCCGAATGCGTGCGCCGCATTCCGTGGGCGGACTACGCCTATTTTGCCGACAACCGCAACGTGCCTTACGGCAATCTGCCGCGGGAAAGGATAAACTCCGCGGTCTTTTCCGTATTCGAAAATATTTCCGCCATGCGTCCCGCCGCCGCGGTGGTGGCGTGCAACACGGTAACGGCGGGCTGCATAGCGGCGCTGCGCTCCGCGTATCCCTTTCCCGTGCTCGGCGTTCAGCCCGCGCTCAGGCAGGCCTGCGGATACGGCGGCAGGTATCTCGTGCTCGCCACCAATTCCACCTGCCGCAGCCCTGCGTTTGCCGCGCTTTTAAGGCGCTACGGCGCTAATGCCGTTACGGCGCCGTGCACCCGCCTTGCCGCGGATATAGAAAAATTTATATTTTCCGAACGGCTGGCGTCGCTTGCGGAAGAGCTTCCGCCCGGCGATTTCAGCTCCGTCGTGCTCGGCTGCACTCACTATATATTTATAAAGAAATGGGTGGCGGAGCGCTACCGTTGCCCCGTTTTTGACGGAATGGCAGGGACGGCTGACCACCTTTCTAAAATTTTAGGGATTTCCGACCACTTTTCGGGCGAAAAGGGTAAAATCATGTTTTTCGGCGGAGATATAACAAAAAATCGGGCAGTTTTTGAAAATTACAAACATAATTACTTATAAAATTTCAAAGCGAAATTTTATGTCCAATGGGCGATTTGCAAAAAATCATAAAAAATTCAATTATTTTTATGTAATGTGGTTGACAGTGGTCAATTTTAATGCTATGATAGAGATACAGTTGTATCCAAGGGTATCGATATGGTTTTTCTCACGGGTGAATACAGCCATCAGCTGGACGCCAAAAACCGAATAAGGGTGCCTTCCAAACTCAGGAAGGAACTCGGCGACAATTATTATTTCGCCAAGGGTACCGACGGCTGCCTGTTCGTCTTTCCCGAGTCGGTGGCAAAGGAGTATTTCGCCCGGCTCGAAGAGATAAAGATCTCCGACGAGGAAAAGCGCCGCGGCATGAGGTCGTTCATCAAATCGTTCGTGGCAGCCGAAGAGGATAACCAGGGGAGGGTGGTGCTCCCCGCAAATTTAAGGGAGTTCGCCAAGATCAAAAAGGATATAGTTTTCTGCGGGGCCGGCAACAGGGCCGAGCTTTGGGCAAAGGAAGTTTACGACGAATACTTCGGCGAAGACAACATGAGTTTCGACCAGTCCTTCAATTCCCTCGGTATATGATATGAGCGGATTTTCACACTTTCCCGTAATGCTCGAAGAGTGCATGCGGGGGCTGATGCCCGAAAGGGGCGGGGTGTTTTTCGACGGCACGCTGGGCGGCGGCGGACATTCTTACGAGATACTGCGCCGTTCCTCTCCGGACGGAAGACTGATCGCCACCGACCTCGACGACGAGGCGATAGCCGCGGCAAGCGAGCGGCTGAAAGAGTTCGAAGGAAGGTTTTCGATACACAAATCCAACTTTAAGGCTTACAAAAAGGTACTCGAAGAAGAGGGGATAGGCGGCCTCGACGGCGTGATGCTCGATTTCGGCGTCTCCAGCCACCAGATAGACGTTCCCGAACGCGGGTTCTCTTATATGAGCAAAGACGCGCCCCTCGATATGCGCATGGACGCGGACGCCGCACTCACGGCGGAAGACGTGATAAACGAATATCCTCAGCGCGAGCTGGCAAGGATACTCAAAGAATACGGAGAAGAAAAGTTCGCGGCTCAGATAGCCGCCAACGTGGTAAAGGCGAGGGCCTCCGGCCGCATAAAGACGTGCGGAGAGTTTTCGCGGATAATCGAAGAAAGCATACCTGCAAAATTCCGGCAGAACGGACCGGCCGCCCGTAAAAGTTTTCAGGCCGTCCGCATAGAGGTGAACGGTGAACTCGAAGGGCTTTACGAAGCCGTGCTCGGCCTTACCCGAAGGCTGAAAAAGGGCGGAAGGATAGCGGTACTCACCTTTCATTCGCTGGAAGACAGGATAGTCAAAAACGCATTCAGATATCTCGAAACGGACTGCATCTGCCCGAAGGAACTGCCCGTTTGCGTATGCGGAAAGAAGAAGGAGATAGAGGTGCTGACAAAAAGACCTTTAGTGGCCGGGCCTAAGGAGATGACGGTAAATTCCCGTTCGCGGTCGGCAAAACTGAGGGTGGCAAGTAAAATCGTTTAAGACGCGGGCAAAGACCGCGTCAAGGAGTGGAAAGATGGCTGTCGCAACGCCCGTAATCGAAAGAAAAATATCCCGTCAGGTTTCCGAAAACGCCGGCATGACCGCCGACGAGCTTCACAACGCGCGCATGGGCAACAACCTTGCCCGTCTGCTCAATCCCGAATATAAAATAAAGGACATCGTGGCGAGCATAGACAAAGAGGGTTCGGACGTTATAGCCGCCGCTCCCGCGGCGGAGCAGCACGCCCGGCCCGCAGCCGCTCCCGCGCAGCAATACGATAACGGCATTCTTGCGCGCCGTTCGCCCGTTCAGGAGGTATATACCGTAAAGAATGCCCGCGCCGACGCCGATATATTCAGGGCGGACAGCACGGTGAACCGCGTTTCGGCGCAGGCTACCGCCGCTTCGGAAGAGGAGAACGAGGATCTGCGTCCCACGCCCACGACCATACAGTATCAGACGATAAGCGCAGACGGCACCGCGATAGCGGGCAGGACGCGCGTCCTTCGCGAAGGCGAGGCGAGCCGCGCCGCGGACGAGGGCAAGAGCATACGCCTTTCCAAGCGCGACAAGACCGTGCTCGGCGTCATAGTCGGACTCATCCTTGCGGTGTTCGTGCTCATAATAGTCAATTCCGCGGTAATATCCAACCTTAACTCCGACATAGAGTATTTCGAGGGAAGGGTAGAGGGTGCCCGCACCGAACAGACGCAGGTAAGCGCGGAACTCGAAGAGCTCACTTCCGAAGAACACATTCTCGAAGTGGCGGAAAGCGAGGGCTGGATCTGAGCGAGGTATAGCGATCAAAAATTCAATAAAGACCAACGAGGGATTTTCCCTCACCGTTTTACAAAAGAGGTTATTGTCGGTAAGTCTGGCAATAGCCTTTATTTTTTGCGCCGTCGTCTGCCGTTTTTTCTGGGTGCAGGCGATAAACGGCGGCGAACTTACCATGCGCGCCGCCGACCAGTGGAACAGAGAAGTGCCCGTAATAGCCGCCCGCGGAGAAATTTTCGACCGCGACGGCACCGTGCTCGCCGGCAATCTGAACACTTACAGCGTGTTCGTAAGGCCGGCCGCGGTAAAAGATAAGCCTTACTGCGCCAAGATATTGTCCGGGCTGTTCGGCAAGGATTACGACGAGCTGCTCGCAAAGATATCGCGCAGCGGCGTTTCCGAAGTAACGGTTGCCGCCCACGCGCAAAAGAGCGCCGTAGACGAGCTCGTTTCGCTCGGGTTGCCCGGAGTGTATTACGCCCGCGACAATACGCGGGTATATTCCTACGGCGAGCTGCTGTGCCAGGTGCTCGGCTTTACTTCCACCGACGGCACGGGCATCTCCGGGCTGGAAAAATATTACGACGGAGTGCTCTCCGGCAGCGACGGCGAATTACTCTACGCAACGGACATCGTGGGCATAGAGCGCGGCGGAGCTATAGTATATTCGCCCGCTCTGGCAGGCAGCGGCATACGGCTGACGATCGACGCCTCCGTGCAGCTTGCGGCGGAGGACGCCGTTCGTTCGGCGTATCGTTCGAGCGGGGCAAAGTCGGTTTCGTGCATAGTGCTCGATCCGCGCAATTTCGAGGTGCTCGCGCTTGCAAATTACCCTTCTTACGACCTGAACGACGTTCCGCGCGCAGACACGGAAAAGCTGAACGCGCTCTCGCGCAACAAGGTCGTCTCCGACATATACGAGCCCGGATCAACGTTCAAGGTGATCACCGCCGCGGCCGATCTGGAGGAATATCTGCGCGGCAATCCCTCGGCGTTCTCGCCGCAGTACACTTTCAATTCCTCGCGCACCCGTTCCGTGGACGGTACGCGCATAAAGTGCTGGTCGGATCACAAAAACGGCAAACATTCCAACCAGAACCTTTCGCTTGCGCTGAACAACAGCTGCAACCCCTGCTTCACGGATATCGCGCTCTCGCTCGGCAAAGAAAAGTTTTACGAGTACCTCTCCGCATTCGGCCTCGGTGCGGTCACGGGCATAGATTTTTCCGGCGAGGCTTCGGGGATGCTGCTGCCGCAGTCGCTGGTCAGGGACTGCGACCTTGCCCGCATAGGCTTCGGCCAGACGGTGGCGGTGACCGGGTTGCAGCTCGCCTGCGCCGTGGCCGCGGCGGTTAACGGCGGCAATTACTATCAGCCCCGCCTTGTCGGCGGCATAGTTTCCGCGGACGGCAGCGTGGAAAAATTGCAGCCGGTGCTCAAACGGAGGGTGATAAGCGAGCAGGCTTCGGCAATGCTTGCCCGGATGCTCGAAGGCGTGGTAAGTGACGGCAGCGGCAAAAACGCTTACATCGAAGGTTACAGGGTGGGCGGCAAAACGGGCACCGCTCAGAAATACGAAGACGGCAGGATAGCCGCGGGGATATACGTTTCCTCGTTCGGGGGGTTTTTTCCTGCGGACGAACCGCGATATCTCGCGCTCGTCACGGTGGATGAACCGCAGGGGGCTTACTACGGCAGCGTTGTTGCCGCGCCCGTGGCAAAGGAACTTTTCGAGGATATAATAACGATAAAAAATATTGCGCCCTGCGAGGCGGTGAGGTGAAAGATGGATATCGGTGAAATTGCGCGCGCGCTCGGCTGTGCCGCGGAGGGCGGCGACGCCGAGATAACGGGGCTGTGCGCCTCTGCGGCAAGGGTAAGGCGGGGCGATCTGTTCTTTTGTTACAAGGGGCGGGCGTTCGACTCGCACGAAGTCGCCGCAAAGGCGGTAAGGTCGGGCGCGGTGGCGCTGGTGTGCGAACGCCGCCTGGAGCTGCCCGTGCCGCAGATAGTGGTAAAGGACGGCAGGGCCGCAATGACGGCTGCCGCCCGCACATTTTACGGCCGCCCTGACGAAAAATTGAAAATTGTCGCCGTAACGGGAACCAACGGCAAGACTACGATAACTTATATGCTCGACAGCATATTCCGCGCCGCAGGCTGCGCCACGGGCGTGATAGGCACGCTGGGCATAACTTTTTCCGGCAGGGAGATAGCCCCCGAGCTGACCACGCCGGATCCGATCTGCCTGTTTTCCGTATTGCGGGATATGGCGGACTGCGGCGTGGAATACGTTTTCATGGAAGTGTCCGCGCACGCCCTTGCGTTTGGCAAGACGGAGGGGATAACTTTCCGCGCGGGCGTTTTTACCAACTGCACGCAGGACCATCTCGACTTTTTTGCCGATATGAAGGAATATTCCGAGTGCAAGAAAAAGCTGTTCAGGGACGGCAGGTGCCTGCGTTCCGTTATAAATTCCGACGACGCCGTCGGCAGGGAGATCGCGCGGTTCGCGCCGTTCCCCGTGACTTACGGGTTGAAAAATCCGGCGGACGTGTTCGCCGTGGACGTGGAAGAGCGGCTGGACGGCAGCACGTTCGTGATGAATCTGTTCGACGAACTTTACGAAATAAAGCTGAACATGCCCGCCGTCTATAACGTAAGCAACGCGCTTGCCGCCGCGGCGTGCGCGCGCGTACTCGGCATAAGGACGGAGGTGATCGCGGAGGGGCTTGCGGCTCTCGCGCGGGTGCCCGGCAGGCTGGAATGCGCCGGAGTTTACAACGGCGCGCACATATTTGTGGATTTCGCGCACACTCCCGACGGGCTCGGACAGTCGCTCGCGACGCTCAGAAAGCTGTGCGGAGGAAAACTTTACTGTCTGTTCGGCTGTGGCGGCAACAGAGACGCCTCCAAACGTCCGCTCATGGGCGAAACTGCGGCAAAGTTCGCCGATTTTATAATTATCACGTCCGATAATCCGCGGTTCGAAGATCCTTACGATATAATCCTGCAGGTGGAAGAGGGCGTGCGCCCTTCCGGCAGGGCGTATGTTACCGTCACGGACAGGAGGACTGCTACCGAATACGCCGTAGGTCTGCTGCGCGAGGGCGATATACTGCTCGTTGCCGGCAAGGGCGGAGAGTGTTATCAGGAGATAATGGGTATAAAATACGATTACGACGACAATACGGTTATAAGAGAGATAATAACCTGACGGAATGAAAGAGATCTGCGCCGCCGCGCTTGCGGCATTCGCCCTTTCGTTCGTGCTGTGCGAGCTGCTGCTTCCGCTTTTGAAGAGGCTGGGCGCGGGACAGTACGTCCTGGGGTATGTAAAAGAGCATAAGGGCAAGGGCGGCACTCCCACTATGGGAGGGCTTGCCTTCGTATGCGCGGCCGCAGTCGTCGGACTGTGCTTTTCCGGCGTTGCTTATCCGGAGGTCAACCTTACTCTGGTGATGACGGCGGGGTACTGCCTCGTGGGCTTCTGCGACGACTTTCTTAAGATCCGCCGCAAGGACAATCTCGGCTTAAAACCTTATCAGAAGATAGTTTTTCAGGTGGCGATAGCCGCCATTGCCGCCGCTTACTGCTACGTAAACGGCATCACTTCGGTAAATATCCCGTTTTTCGGCATCAGCGCGGATCTGCTCTGGGGCGTAATACCCGCGGTGCTGTTCGTGTTCCTTGCCACCGTTAACTGCGTCAACCTTACCGACGGGCTGGACGGGCTTGCCGGCGGGACGTCGTTTTGTTACCTTGCGGCAATGGGCGCGCTCACCGTGTTTTCTTCGGGCAGACTCTCGCTGCTGTGTTTCGTCATGTGCGGTGCGCTTGCGGCGTTTTTGATTTTTAACGTAAACAGGGCGTCTGTGTTCATGGGCGACACCGGTTCGCTCGCGCTCGGCGCGTTCATAAGCTGCGTATCCGTGTTTTCGGGCAATATGCTGTATATTCCCGTAACGGGCGTGATGTTCGTCGTTTCCGGCATATCCGTGATAGTGCAGGTAATATACTATAAGCGGACAAAGCGGCGGGTGTTCCTTATGGCGCCCGTCCACCATCATTTCCAGATGAAGGGCTTTTCCGAGGCTAAGATAGCTTACGCGTATGCGGCGGTCACCGCCGCGGCGGGGCTGCTGTGCCTTATGTTTGCGTGAGGTGGGTTTTGTATTTCAGAGGTCAGAAGTTTCTCGTTGCGGGAATGTCGCGCTCGGGCGAAGGCGCGGCAAAGTTTCTTTTGCGCAGGGGCGCGGAGGTGTATTTATACGACGACGTGGAAAGCGAAAGGATAGCTGCCCTTACGGCGTCGCTCGAAAAGGAGGGCGCGCGCCGCGTCCCGCACGACGGGCTGGAATGCGCCGCGGACGAATGCGACGTGCTGGTGCTCAGCCCGGGCATCCCTATAGATAATCCGCTGCCGCTCGCGTTCGGCAGACGAGGCAAGGCGGTGATAGGCGAAGAGGAGCTGGGTGCTCTGTTTCTGCGCGCCACGGCGGTGGCGGTAACGGGCACCAACGGCAAGACCACTACCGTGACCATGACGGACTGCATCCTGCGCGACCAGGGAAAAAATTCCGTGGCGTGCGGCAATATAGGCGAACCTCTCGTGAACGAGGCGGAAAAACTCGGCTTCGACGACTTTGCGGTCATAGAGGTATCTTCGTTCCAGCTGGAAACGCTCTCCTCGCTGCGCCCGCACGTAGCCGTGATAACCAACGTCACCGAGGATCACCTGAACCGCCATTACAACATGGAAAATTATATATTCCTTAAGAGCAAATTGCTGCGCAACCTGCGCGGCAGCGAATACGCCGTGCTCAATCACGACGACGCCACCGTGCGTTCGTTTGCCGAAAAAACGCGCGCTTCGGTGATATGGTTTTCCATGCAGCCGCGCACGGACGGGGTGTGGTGCGAAAACGGCGCCGTTTATTGCGACGGCAGGCGGCTGTTTTCCGTTTCCGACATGAAGACGGAGGGCGCGCACAACGTTTACGACGCGCTCGCGGCGCTGGGTGCGGCAAGCGCTCTCGGGCTGGACATGGAAGCGGCGGCGCGCAGCGTATGTTCGTTCAGGGGCGTCCGCCACAGGATAGAGACGGTGTGCGAACGCGACGGCAAAACTTACATAGACGACAGCAAGGGCACCAACGTGGACGCCGCCGTAAAGGCGGCGGAGAGCATGCGCCGCGACACCGTGATATTGCTCGGCGGAAGGGATAAGGGGTACGAATATTATCCGCTGTTCAAAAAACTGAAGGACAGCAGAGTGGTGCACGCCGTGCTGTACGGCGAAAACAGGTACAGGCTGCTTTCCGCCGCGCAGGAGGCGGGGTTCGGCAGTTTTTCGCTCTGCACGGATTTCGAAACGGCGGTGCGCGTTGCCGACCGCGCGGCAAGGCCGGGGCAGAACGTGCTGCTCAGCCCCGCGAGTTCGAGTTTCGACGAGTTCTCCGGCTACGAAGAGCGCGGCGACGCGTTTGCGCGCATAGTGAGCGGCAGTTGAAGACCGTCGCGTTGCGCCTGCCGCGCAGGCCGCGCGGCGACGTTGCCCTGCTTGCCTGCGTCGTGCTCATGGCATGCTTCGGCTGCGTGATGATCTATTCGGCGAGCAGTTACGTCGGCGAGGGCAGGTACGGCGACGGCTTTTACTTTGTAAAAAAACAGGTGCTCGGCCTTGTTGCCGGCGGCGCCGCAATGGCGTTTTTCTGCTTTTTCCCGTATGCGAAACTCGAAAAAGCAAAGTATGCCGCGGTCGCCGTCTCCGCCGTCCTGCTCGCGCTGGTGTTCGTGCCCGGGGTGGGCGTCACCAATTACGGCGCCACGCGTTGGATAGGACTTGGCCCGCTGTCGCTGCAGCCGTCGGAGCTTGCAAAATATTCCTTCGCATTGTTTGCCGCCGCCTATTTTTCCGCCAATGCGTGCAGGGTAAAGCGCATGACCGGCGTGCTGCCCGTGCTCGGCGTGGGCGGCCTGTTCTGCGTGCTTATAATCCTCGAACCCAACATGAGCATAACCATGTGCCTCGGGATGCTCATGCTCGCCGTGGTTTTTCTGAGCGGCGCAGATCTTAAAACGTTTGCGGCCGTGCTCGTTCCGTGCGCGCTCGCCGTTCCGGTGCTCATTGCCGTCGAACCGTACAGGCTGCAGCGCCTTTCCGCCTTCCTCGATCCGTGGTCGTCGCCGCAGGGGGAGGGATATCAGCTGATACAGTCGCTGTATGCGCTCGGCAACGGCGGACTTTTCGGCGTGGGGCTGTTCAATTCCACTCAGAAATATCGTTTTCTGCCGTTTGCCGAAAGCGACTTCATACTCTCAGTAATGGGCGAAGAGCTCGGTTTTATCGGGCTCGCCGTGTTTTTCTGCGCCTGCGCGTTCATAGTCTGGCGCGGGCTCAGAATAGCCCGCGGCTGCAACTGCAGGTTCGGGTATCTGCTTGCCGCGGGGTTCACTCTCGTTTACGGCATACAGGTGATAGTCAACGCGCTCGTGGTCAGCGGCTCAATACCGCCCACCGGCCTGCCGCTGCCGCTTATATCCAGCGGAAACACGTCGCTCGTTATCACCATGGCGTCAATGGGCGTGCTGTACAATATCTCCCGAGGGGAAGGAGCGCCGTTTAACATTAAAATGCCTGCCGCCGTATAATGGATTATCGGTATAACGCCCCGCAAACGGGGTAGGGGCGCGCTTTGCGCGCTCCGTTTACATACTCGGAGAGAATATGGATAAATATATAATCAACGGGGGGAACAGGCTCTTCGGCAGGGTAAAGGTGCAGACGGCAAAAAACTCCGTCCTTCCGATACTTGCCGCCGCGGTGCTCACGGACAAAGAGGTGCGCGTGCTCGGCGCTCCGCGCATATCCGACGTAAAGAGCATGGTCAACATACTCGGCTGCCTCGGCTGCGCCACCGAATACGACGGGGAGGACATCGTGGTGGACGCGTCCTGCGCCGACTGCTGCGAGATACCGCGCGCGCTCGCGCACGAACTGCGCTCTTCCGTCTTTCTGCTCGGGCCGCTCATAGCGCGCTTCGGCAGGGCAAAGATAGCGTATCCGGGCGGCTGCGACATAGGGCTGCGCCCCGTAGACCTGCATCTCAGCGGGCTGAAACGGCTGGGCGTGCGCATACGCGAAAAGAACGGTTACATACTCTGCGACTGCAAGGGGCTTAAAGGCAACGAGATAATGCTCGACTGCCCGAGCGTGGGCGCTACGGAAAACATAATGCTTGCCGCCGTAGGCGCGGACGGGGAGACGATAATAAAGAACGCCGCGCGCGAACCGGAAATAGAGGATCTGCAGAAATTCCTTAACGGTATAGGCGCCGAAGTTAGCGGCGCGGGCAGCGGCACGATACGCATAAATGGGGTAAAAACGCTCGGCGGGGGCGCTTTCCGCCCGATGGCGGACAGGATAGAGGCGGGCACGTTCCTGATTGCCGCGGCGATGTGCGGCGGCGAGATAGTCACGGAGGGGATCAGCGGCGAAAATATAAGCTCGCTTTTGCATAAACTCAGGGAAAACGGTTGCAAAATACGCTCGAAAAATGATAAAATATTCTTGAGCAGGGAGGACGCGCTCGTTTCGGTAAAATCCGTGGAAACGCAGCCGTATCCGGGATTTCCGACGGATCTGCAGGCGCAGATGACTGCGTTGTGCTGCATCTGCCGCGGGCAGTCCATGGTAACGGAAAACCTGTTCGAAACGCGGTTCAAGTATGTGCCCGAACTGTGTAAGATGGGCGCCGACGTGACCGTTGCCGGCAGGACGGCGTTCGTCCGCGGCAGGGAGGGGTTCAACGGCGCGACCGTAGTTGCGTGCGACCTTAGGGGCGGCGCGGCTCTCGTGCTTGCGGCGCTCGCCGCAAACGGGCGGAGCGAAGTGTTGGACGTTTCGCACATAGACAGGGGCTACGGCATGTTCGAATACAAGCTGCGCTCGCTGGGTGCGGATATTGTGCGCGCCGCCGTATGAACGGCGCTTACGGAGTGATTTATGAAGTACATAAGAAAAGCTATAATCATAGTCCTCGCCGCGGTTTTTGTGGCTGCGGTGGCGATAGGCATGAGCGTTATATTCGCCGTGCGCAACGTAAACGTGTTCACCGTGGCGTACGACCGCGACGGAAACGTTTCGGCGGAGTTTGCCGCCGCCGTTGCAAAGATAGAGGGGGAGCTCTCTTCGCTGCGCGGCAGGATAATGTCCGGGATAGACGAAGAGACCGTCGCCTCCCTTTCCGAAGACGGGTATGCCGAATTCGTCTCTTGCGAAAAGGTGCTGCCCTGCACTATAAACGTTACCGTGCGCGAAAGGACTGAGGTGTTTGCCGTCTCCTCCGAAGAGGGCGGCTACGACGTCCTGGACGGCGGGCTCGGGTTCATGGCGAACAAGCCGTTCAACAGCAACAATCTAGACGGTTCGCCCAACGTGCTTTTGGAAAACGTCCCCGAAGAGAGCTATCCTCTGATAGCGCAGACCGCGGAACTGATGAAGGAAAAGGTTTCCTCCGTGCGCGCCTTTGCGGAGAGCATATCGGTTGCTCCTTCCGAACTTTCCGGCAGGGGCGATTCGCTGCTGATAAAGCTGCGCTGCGGGCTCACCCTCGAAATAAGGGAGTACGCTTCGTCTGCCGCGGAAAAGGCGGAAGCGTTGTTCGACGCGTTCGGGGCGATGCCCGACAGCCTTAAACTCGGCGGGACGATGTATTGTCTTGCATCCGAAGACGGCGCCATGCGCGTGGTGCTGCCCGACGGGACTTATCTGTAAAGCCGTGCGATTTTACGGGCGGCGCGCACTATGTGCGCGCCGCCCGTTTTATATGCGCCGATTTGCACTTTTTTGCTGCAATTTCTTGACTTTTGCGCGACACTATTATATAATCAATGCATAGTGTATGTATGCGGGCGGACTACGCCCGGCATATCCGGAGAAAATATGCTCAATAAAAGCGTGGCGGTAATAGACGTCCGTTCCTCGCAGATCACCGCCGTGGTGGCGGAAAGGGGAGTGAACGGCACATTTATAATAAAGAGCAGCTTCACCTCGGAATACGACGGTTACGCCGAGGGGCAGATGATAGACGAAAACAGTTTTTCTTCTGCCCTTACTTCCGTGGTAAGGCGCACTCTTTCGGCGTGCGGCGACAAAGTGCGCTCGGTGTACGCCGGAGTGCCGGGCGAATTTACCCGCGTGCTCGCGACGGATAACGTCGTAAGTTTCCCTTCGCGCAGGAAGGTCGGCAAGTCGGACGTAAAGGCGCTCGAAGGCGCGTCCGTTCCGTCCGGAGTAAAGGACGGCAGGCTCGTGCGCTCGGCGTGCCTTTACTACGTGCTCTCCGACATGCGCAGGGTGGTCGATCCCGTCGGCATGCTCACCGACAGTCTTCGCGGCAGGATGTGTCATTACGTATGCGACGGCCGCTATTGCGACCTTACTGAGGCGGCGCTTTCCGCCTGCGGCATAGAAAAGGTGTCGTTCATACCCGCCGTTCATGCCGAAGCTATGTATCTGCTTCCTCCCGAAAAGAGGGACGAATATGCCGTCCTGTTCGATTTCGGCTTTATTTCGTCCACGTTCAGCGTTGCGTGCGGCAACGGTGTGGCATACAGCCAGAGCTTTTCGCTCGGCGCGGGGCATCTCGCGCTGTATCTGGGCGAGGCGCTCGAAATACCGTTCAACGCGGCGCTTGCCATTCTTGGCAAAGTCAATCTCAATTCCAAGGACGGCGCAGGCTCTTACATAGAGCATATGGCGGACGGCAAGCTCTATAAGTTTGCCGCGTCCGAAGTCAAGGAAAAGCTCCGCGAAGCGCTCGACGGCATCTGCGAAACGCTTGAAGAGTGTACGCGCAGCTTTACGGAAAAGCCGACCGACGGCAAAACGCTGTACGTTACCGGCGAAAGCGCGCTTGCCGTGCGCGGCGCGGCAGACCACATAAGCGGCAGGATGGTGCGCGAAGTTACCATGGCGGCGCCGCAGATACCTTATTACGACAAACCGTCGTTCGGACCGCTGTTTAGTTTGATAGATATGGCGCTCGGCGACAGGGAAAATAATTCGATATTAAGATTTTTCGGGATGATCTGAAGATATCCCGCCGGGCAACCCGGATGGTTGCCGTGTATATTACGGAGGTAAAAATGTTCAACGATATCATGGGCGGTCTGCCCGATCCTTCAAAAGTGGCCAAGATAAAGGTGATAGGCGTCGGCGGCGCCGGCAACAACGCCGTTAACAGGATGCTCGAGGCGGGCATAAACTGCGCGGAGTATTACGTGGTAAACACCGACAGCCAGATACTCGCACTCTCTCCCTGCGTAAACAAGATACAGATAGGCAGCGCGCTCACCAAGGGGCTGGGCGCCGGCGCCGATCCCGAAATGGGAAGGCAGGCGGCGGAGGAGAGCAAGGAAGCGCTCACCGAGGCGGTAAAGGACACCGACCTTCTGTTCATAACGGCGGGCATGGGCGGCGGCACGGGCACGGGCGCCGCACCCGTGATCGCAAAGATAGCCCGCGACATGAAGATACTTACCGTTGCGGTGGTGACCGAGCCTTTCGCCTTTGAAGGCAGAAAACGCATGGAAAACACCGTAAAGGGGCTTGAAAATCTTAAAAAACAGGTGGATACCCTCGTGGTCATCCCCAACGACAAGATAAGAACGGTCGTTGCCAAGAACACCCCCATGAAGGAGGCGCTCCGCGTCGCCGACGAGATACTCAAGCAGGGCATAAAGGGCATTGCCGAACTCATCGTCAATCCCGCGCTCATAAATCTCGACTTTGCCGACGTGCGCACGATCCTCAAAGACAGGGGCGTGGCTCACCTCGGCGTGGGCGTGGCCAAGGGCGAAAACAGGATAATCGAAGCGGTAAGGGTGGCGGTAAACTGCCCGCTGCTCGAAACGACGATAGAGGGGGCGCGCGGCGTCATCCTCAACGTGGTGGGCGGCGAAGACCTTACTTTCGACGAGGTGAACGATGCCGCGGAGCTCGTGAGGAGCGTGGTGGACGCCTCGGCAAACATTATTTTCGGCGCGAGGATAGATCCTAACGTTCAGGACGAGGTGGAGATAACGGTAATTGCCACAGGTTTCCCCGGATTCGACGGCACCAAGCGCGAAGAAGATCCTCAGCGTTCTTCCTATCGCTCCAACTACACGCAGCCCGCATACGGCGGTTCGCGCCTTTCGGTAAGCGAACCTTACGGCCGTCAGCAGCCCGTTCAGCCTGCTCAGACCGCTCAGCAGCCTCAGGCTCCCGTAAGGCAGCAGTACGCTCAGCCGCAGTACCAGGGACAACCTGCTTATCAGCAGCAATACGGTCAGCAGTACGTTCAGCCGCAGTATCCCCAGCAGCCCGCGCAGGGCGAAAGGTACGCGCAGCCCGTACAGCCCGGCTCCGGCGAGCAGCCCGCGATAGAGCGTCCCGCCGAAAAGAACGTGCCCAGATTTGCCCAGATGCTCAAAAACCTCGGCAAGAGGAGCGAATAACAAAAAAACGGACGGCAGCGCGTTGTGCGCTGCCGTTTTGGTGTTCGGATAACAGAAAACGCGGCCGCTTGCAGCGACCGCGTTTTCTCCCTACAAATCAAGTATTCGTCTGTTAAACCAAAGAAAGCTTAGTTATTGAGCGCGTCAAAGTAAGCCTTAAGGACTGCATCTTTAATCTTGTCTCTGGTCTCGGTGTTAAGCGGATGTGCAATATCCTTATATTCGCCATCGTTAGTTTTTCTGCTCGGCATGGCAATAAATACTCCGTCGTTGCCTTCGATGATCTTTATGTCGTGAACTGCAAAACAGTCTTCGATCGTGATCGAGGCCACCGCCTTTAATTTATTGTCCTCCTTGCTGACTAATCTGATTCGTATGTCTGAGATTTTCATGGCATTACCTCCAGACTATACTTCCATTGATTTCATTTTACAATAAAATTTATGAAATTTCAATATCTTTTCTGCTGATTTTTCAGATTTTTTTGCTAAATTTGTCAACCGCCGTGCTAATCGGTAAGATTTGCTAATAAGATTTTATTATGAAGAGCAGATTTTTTGTGGAATACGACAGTTTTTACTTTATCGGCATCTGCGGCGTCAGCATGAGCGCCCTCGCGCGTTTTGCCGTATCTGCCAAAAAAAAGACGGGCGGCAGCGACAGGGATCCGTCGTCTGCGGGAGCGCTGCGTTCGCTCGGCATAAAGGTGAACGGCGGGGGCACGCGCGCGCTTGCCGATTACGACGCCGTCGTCTATACCGACGCCGTGCCTTATAACGATCCCGAGCTCAGGCTTGCGCGTTCGCTCGGCAAGCCGCTCATTCCCCGCGGCAGGATGCTTGCCGACGTCTGCGGCAATTTTTCGCGCACGGTGGCGGTGGCGGGGTGCCACGGCAAGACTACGTGTACCGCAATGCTCGCCTGCATATTCCTTGCCGCGGACAGAAGGTTCGGCGCGCACATAGGCGGAATGGCGGCGGGTTTCGGGAATTTTTACCTCAGCGGCAACGACTGGTTCCTGACGGAGGCGTGCGAATACAAAAAGAATTTTTTGCTGCTCTCGCCCGACACCGCAGTGGTGCTCAACACGGATCCCGATCATCTGGAATGTTATTCGGGGGAAGAGGAGCTGCGCGCGTGTTACGCGCGGTTCGCCATGCGCGCTCAGACTGCCGTCGTGCCCGCAAACGGCAGGTTTGCCGGACTCGGCAACGCCCTGACTTTCGGCGCGGGCGGCGATTTCCGTGCCGCGGACGTTGCCGAAGATCGCGGGAGCTACTCGTTTACGCTGTGTGCTTTCGGCAAGAGGGAGTGCACGGTAAAGCTTTCGGTGCCCGGCGAGCACAACGTGGCAAACGCGCTCGCCGCCGCGGCCGCCGCGCACGCGGAGGGCGTGGATTTTTCCGATATCTGCCGCGGCCTCTGTTCGTTCCGCGGAGTGGAGCGCAGGATGCAGCTGATCGGCAGGCTGCACGGTGCTCGGTGCGTTGCCGATTACGCGCACCATCCGGCGGAGATAGCCTCGGCGGTAAAGACTGCGTCTGCTTTTACCGAAGGCAGGCTGTACGTCGTGT
>CALVLW010000012.1 GCA_944341315.1 uncultured Clostridia bacterium | reverse complement strand
CATTTACAGTATTATACAGCAAAGCGGGAGTTTTTTCAATTATTTTATGCAATCTTTGATAAATTTCTTTACTTTTTCCCGCGGCTGTGATATAGTAACTTCAAGAAAGAGGAGCGGCAGAGCATGAGTAGCCGTGCGGTTGGGCGTTAAGGGCGCCCTTATCCCGCACGGTAAAAGGGCATCTCCGCCGAAGCGCGCGCCTCCTTGCCGCGCGCTGGGTGCAAGGGATAACACCTTTGCAACTGTCGCTTTATGCGTTGCGCTTTCCGTTATCGGGTTATCAGGACTTGCATGCGGGGCGTTTATATCGCCCCGCCGTTTTTATTAAAAAATCTTTTTATAAGGACTTGCTGTATGAAAAAATTCAACGTCGGCGTGATAGGCGCCACGGGCATGGTGGGGCAGCGCTTTTTGCTGCTGCTGGAAAACCACCCCTGGTTCAACGTTACCTGCCTTGCGGCATCCCCCTCCTCTGCGGGAAAAAAGTATAAAGACGCGCTCCGCCGCTGGCACATGGCCGCGCCCATGCCCGAAAAATTCGGCGAAACGACGGTGCTGGACGCCGAGGCGGACAAAGAGGAGATAGCCTCCCGCACGGACTTTTGCTTTTGCGCCGTGAACATGAAAAAGGACGAGATAAAGGAGCTGGAATACGCTTACGCAAAGCTGGAGTGCCCGATAGTCTCCAACAACAGCGCGCACCGCTTTACGCCCGACGTGCCCATGGTGATACCCGAGATAAACGCCGCGCATCTGGAAGTGATAGAGGCGCAGAAAAAGCGCCTGGGCACGAAACGCGGCTTTATCGCGGTAAAATCCAACTGCTCGCTGCAATCTTACGTCCCGCTCCTGCACCCGCTTAAAAAATTCGGCATAAAACGCGCCGCCGTTACCACCTATCAGGCGATATCGGGCGCGGGCAAAACGTTTGATACCATGCCCGAGATAGTCGACAACATAATCCCCTTTATAGGCGGCGAAGAGGAAAAGAGCGAGCGCGAACCGTTAAAGATCTGGGGCGAGGTGAAAAACGGCGGGATAGAGCTTGCAAAAGGCCCCGCCATAACGGCGCAGTGCCTGCGCGTGCCCGTGTCCGACGGGCATACCGCCGCGGTATTCGTAGACTTTGAAAACAAACCCTCCAAAGAGGAAATATTAAAAGCGTGGGCAGACTTTTCCGGCGAGCCGCAAAAGCTCGGGCTGCCCTCCGCCCCCGAACGGTTCATACATTACTTCGAAGAGGACGACAGGCCGCAGGCAAAGCTCGACAGGATGACGGAAAACGGCATGGCCGTATGCGCGGGCAGACTGAGAGAGGACAACGTATTCGATTACAAATTCGTAGGCCTTTCGCACAACACGCTGCGCGGAGCGGCGGGCGGCGCCGTGCTGCTGGCGGAATTGCTCGCCGCAAAGGGATACCTTTAAGCGCCGCGCGCAAGCCGGAAGCAAAAATCGCCCGCATAAGGCATATATTATGATAAGGAAGCAAAAACATGACAGGATTTTTTAAGGGCCTGGGGACGGCCATGGTGACTCCCTTTACCGCAGACGGCAAAGTAAATTACGACGCGTTTGCCAAAATGACGGAATACCAGATAGCGGGCGGCGCGGATATGCTGCTCGTGCTCGGCACTACGGGCGAACCGCCCACGATGACGGTGGACGAAAAAGTCGCGCTGATGCAGTTTGCCGCGGAAACGGCGGCGGGCAGGGTAAAGCTCGTGTTCGGGTGCGGCTCCAACAGCACCGCGCACGCCGTGGAGGGAGCAAGGCTTGCCGAAGAACTCGGCGCCGACGGGCTGCTTGCCGTTACGCCGTACTACAACAAGTGCACTCAGCGCGGCATAGTGGAATATTACAGGACGATATGCGCCGCCACCAAGCTGCCGGTCATAGCTTACAACGTGCCTCCGCGCACGGGCGTGAACATTCTGCCAGCCACCGCGGAAGAGCTTGCCTCCATCCCCAACATGGCGGGCATAAAAGAGGCGTGCGGCAACATGGAGCAGATATGCGAAACGATGCGCAGGGTGCGCGGCAAAATGGACGTCTATTCGGGCGACGACAACCTTAACGTGCCCATACTCGCCATAGGCGGAGCTGGGCTGATATCCGTCGTTTCCAACATAGCGCCCAAAGAGTGCAGGCAGGTCTACGAATATATGGCCGCGGGCGACCTTGCGCGCGCAAACGAGCTGGAAGACCGACTGCTGCCGCTTATAGACGCCTGCTTTACCGAGTTCAACCCCATCCCCGTAAAATACGGACTGAACGCTATAGGCCTGAACGCGGGCCTGCCGAGGGCGCCGCTGACCGAGCTTGAAGAGGCGCACAAAAAAGTAATGGACGAGGCGCTCGCGCACGCGGGTATAAAAAGGGTATGCTGAACTTTATCGTTTGCGGGATAGCCGGGCATATGGGCGGCAATATCCTTGAATTACTAAAAGACGACGGGCAGGCGCGCGTCGTTTGCGGGGTGGACGTGAAAAAGCCCGAAAACTTTGCGGGCAAAGTTTTTTCCCGCTTTGAAGAGGTGGACGTAAAGGCGGACGCGGTGATAGACTTCTCCTCCCCCGCCTGCCTTGCGGACGAACTTTGCTACTGCACGAAAAACGGCGTGCCCGCGGTGATAGCGGCCACGGGCTACACCCCGGCGCAGCTTGAAGCGATGAAAGAGGCGGCAAAAAAGACGGCGATATTCCGCACGGCAAATTTTTCCGTCGGCGTGAACCTGCTGGTAAGGCTGGTGCGCGAAGCGGCCGCGTTTTTAGGCGAAAAATTCGACGTGGAGATAGTGGAAAAGCACCACAACCTTAAAAAGGACGCGCCGAGCGGCACCGCGCTGATGCTTGCCGACGCGGCAAATTCGGCGTTCGCGCAAAAAAAGCCCTATATATACGGCCGCGAAGGCATGACGGGCGCACGCGGACGAGAGATAGGCCTGCACGCCGTGCGCGGCGGGACGATAGTGGGCGAACACGACGTGCTGTTCTGCGGCGAGGACGAGATCGTCACTCTTTCGCACTCGGCACGCTCCAAAAAAGTGTTTGCGGCGGGGGCGATACGCGCCGCCAAATGGATAGCCGGCAAACCCGCCGGAATGTACGATATGAATGATCTCCTCGGGAATCCGTGAAAAAAGTTGAACCGTTGCCCGGCCGCCGCGCGGTCGGGCATTTATTCGTTAAAACGCACGCATATATGCCGCAACCAACGCAAAAAATAAGTCCCCGCACGGCATGCGGGGACGTTACTTTTTACATAAAAACTCACTTGAACAGCGCAATGAACTCGCGCAGGGCGTACGGCACGGGCACGTTGTTCGGCAGCGCGAATCCCACGGCGCGCACGGGCAGCGACGGCGTTACGTCCACCTCGAACAGTTCGCCGCTCTCCAGCTCGGCTTTGCAATATTCGCGGGGAACGCAGCCCACGCCCATGCCTTTTTCGGCAAGTTTGAGCATCAGATCCCAATTGGCGACCTCTATGTCCGGCTGCAGCGTTATGCCGAGCGTGGCAAGATAACCGTCCACCGCCCTGCGCGCGACGGTGTTGCGCTCCATCATGAGCAGCGGATATTCCTGCAGCCTGCGTACGGGCACGCCGCTGCCGCGCAGTTCGGAAAAGCGCGGGCTTGCCACGAATATGTCGCTGAGCAGGCTGACGCTGCCCGAAAGAGTCACGTCCTTGTCCTCCACCGGCAGATTGAGGAACACCACGTCGCACTTGTTGTCTTTGAGCTGCTGAACGGTGTCGAGCGTGGTGCCCGTGATTAGGTCAAAGCGCACGCCGGGGTAACGTTCGTGGAACGCGGCTATCTTGTCGGCAAGAATGTTCGAAAATATCGAATCGGTGGCGCCGACGCGGATGACGCCCGTGGCCGTGGTTTTAAGCTCCATCAGATCGTTTTCGGCGCCGTCCAGAAGATTGAGCGCCTCCTCCACCTTTTTGAAGATGAGTTTCCCGCCCTGGGCGGACAGCTCCATGCCCCTGTGGGTGCGGTTGAACAGCGTGGTGCCCAGCTGCGTTTCGAGCTGCTTTACCGCCTGCGACACCGCGGGCTGCGAAATGAACAGCTCCTCCGCCGCCTTCGTAAGGCTGCCGCACCTTGCAACCGTGTAAAACACCCTGTAAAGTTCGAGATTTACCATTATATCCCTCCCGCCCGTCCGCAGACGGGCCGCGTTACTCCTTCCGGCATGCGCCGGCGTCCGTTTTACTTGCCCACGCAGAACTTTGAAAAGATGGTGTCGATTATCTCCTCAGTGGCCGTTTCGCCCGTTATTTCGCCGAGGGCGTCCCACGCGCCGCGTATATCCACCGAAACTATGTCGGCAGGCATCGTGCCTGCGGAGACGCGCGCGGCATGCAGCGACGCGGCTGCCCTATTAAGAGCGTCGTAGTGCCGCTCCTCTATCACGAACGCGCCGTCCAGCGCGCCGGGCGGCAGCGCCGTTTCGGCGAGCAGCTTTTTCAGGCCGTCAACGCCTTCGCCGCTCAACGCGGACAGGAATATATCCTCGTCCCCGCCGGCGGAATCGTCCACGTCGCGTTTGTTGCGCACCTTTATAACGGGGCAGGAGCACGCGGCGGCAAGCTCTTTTTCCTCTTCGCCGAACTCCCCCTCGTAAACTATAAGCACGACGTCCGCGGAGGCAAGCGCCTGCCTGGCACGCGCGATGCCCATCTTTTCCGCCTCGCCGGCGCCTTCGCGTATGCCCGCCGTGTCGTAAAGGTCGAAGCGCACGCCGTGCAGCTCCAGCTCGCCCTCCACCACGTCGCGCGTGGTGCCCGCCGCGGAAGAAACGATGGCCTTGTCGTAACCCAAAAGGGCGTTCAGCAGCGAGCTTTTGCCTGCGTTGGGCTTGCCGCAGATAGCCACCGCAACGCCGTTTTTTATCTTTTTGCCCCCGTCGTATGTGGCGACGAGCGCGTTTATCCCGTCTTCCAGCGCGGCAAGCCTTTCGGCGATGTCGGCAAGTTCGGTGCGTTCGATATCCTCTTCGGGATAATCGACGTCCGCGCCTATTTTTGCAAGGACGTCTTTAAGTTCCGCCTGGATCTCCGCGGCTTTTTGCGTGAGCCTGCCGGCGTAAAGCAGGCTGCCGGCGCGCACCTCGGCAGAGCTTCGGCCGTTTATCATATCGGCAAGCCCCTCCGCCGCGGAGAGCGAAAGTTTGCCGTTAAGGAACGCGCGCATGGTGAACTCGCCCGCGCCCGCGGCGCGCGCGCCGCTTTGCAACACCTTTTTGAGCACCGCGCGCGAAAGTTCGGCGCCGCCGTGGCAGTGCAGTTCCACCACGTCTTCCCCCGTGAACGAACGGGGCGCGCGGAAATAGACGCACAGCCCGAAGTCGGTTATGCCGCCCGCGGCCGCTATGCCGCCCGCGTACATATAACGCGGCTTTAACTCGCTTACCTTGCGCCCGCATGCGGGAGAAAAAACTTTTTCCGCCACGCCGAGCGCGCCGCTGCCGCTTATCCTTATTATAGCCACGCCGCCCGTCCCGGCGGCGGTGGAGATGGCCGCTATGCACCGATCGTCCATATATCCTCGCCCGTATATAATTTGCAATTATACGTATAAATAAACTTTATATCTCCATCCGATTATACCACAACGGCGAAGTTAAAGCAATCAAAAAGACAAAATTCAAAGCCACCAGTTAAACTGGTGGTTTGCACATACCCTAGAAGGGTTTATTGCCGGCGTACCCGTCAACGGGTATCGAAATTTGGTAACGCATCACTTATCTCGGGCAGCCGCTATGTCGCGGCTGTCTTTTTTTGCCTTACTTATTCTTTATACCCGTAAACGGGTCTATGTATTCGCTCATACTTATCTGGTCGTGCATATGGTCGTCTTCTAACTGTTTCTTTAT
>CALVLW010000011.1 GCA_944341315.1 uncultured Clostridia bacterium | reverse complement strand
GGCCATAGGCTGAGGCGTGGAACCGACCCGGGGCTGTTCCGCCGCCTGCTCTATCGCGGCGTTGTCCTCCCCGTGTATCTCGTCGCCGAGCAGGGCGATGTGTTCCTCCCTTTCGGAAACGTAATCGTTGCCGTAGAAGTATTCGCGATCTTCCATCCCCGCAATGCTCACCCACAGGTCGGTGTAAAGCACTTCCTCTTCGCGGATGGGGCCGAGCAGCGCCATATTCAGCACGCTGAAGGGCGTGGCTGCCGACTTGTGCAGGTCGTAAACGTCGTTCTCCGTTTCGTCGAGCGGGGTATAGTTGCCGTACATCACGAGGCTGACCACGCCCGTGCCCACGGTGGTTATTTCGCGGGCGTCCTTATAATAGTAATCGGGCGAGCTTACCACGCCCACCACGGTGAACTGCTTTACGGCATAGATATCGCCGTGAGTGCTGTTCGCGGTGTCCGGCTCTCCCGTTATGACTATCCTGCTGCCCAAAGGCACGTCCGTAAAGTAATTGTTGGAGCGCTCGACGACCACCTCGTCCGCGGCGGAAGGCCACTCGCCCTCGAGCTTCGTCAAATGGTTGAGGTAATTTGCGTTATCTTCGGCATTTTCCGCCGTGACGACGGAAAAATCGATGCCGACGAGGTTGACCGCGCTCTCCTTTGCGCCGTTCACGCTCGCAAGCACGGAGCTCGTAACGGCGGGCATGTAACCCTTTACGACGCCCTCGCCGTCGTCGTCCTTTACCCCGGCGATCTTATCTATATCGCTCTGCGTAAGGCCGTAAGTCGCCTTTACGTCCACGTCGTAAGCGTTCTGCGCGAACAGATAATCCGACATGGATGTCTTCATGTCGGGCGTCGCCTGCGAAACGCCGATAAGGAAACCGACGCCGAGCGCTATTATGGCCATTATGGCAAGGAATCTGCCGAAGCTCTTTTTGAATTCTTTGACTATGTTTTTGGTGAACTTTTTCATATCGAACCTTCGGTGCAAAACGATGAGTAACGAGCGGCGAGCTGCCCTGAGGCCGCCCTTTTACCACTCTATCAGAGATACGTCCATGGGCTCGGCGTTCACCTCTTCGCCCACCACGGTGCCGTTTTTGATATGGATGACTCTGTCCGCCATCTGCGTGATCGCCTGGTTGTGGGTTATGACTATCACCGTCTTTTGGTTGTTGCGGCAGACGTCGTGCAGCAGCTTTAAGATGTTTTTGCCCGTTTCGTAATCGAGCGCGCCCGTAGGCTCGTCGCACAGCAGCAGTTTGGGATTCTTGGCGATGGCGCGCGCAATGGACACGCGCTGCTGTTCGCCGCCCGAAAGCTGGGCGGGGAAATTCGTCATGCGCTCTTCCAGCCCGACCTCTTTAAGCGTCTGCACGGCGTCGAGCGGATCTTTGCATATCTCCGACGCTATCTCCACGTTTTCCAGCGCGGTAAGGTTTTGTATCAGGTTGTAAAACTGGAACACGAAGCCTACGTCGTAACGGCGGAACTCGGTGAGCTGCCTCTCCTTGAAGTCGCTTACGCGGACGCCGTCTACGAGTATCTCGCCGGAAGTGACGCTGTCCATGCCGCCGAGCATGTTCAGAACGGTGGTCTTGCCGGCGCCGGAGGGCCCGACGATAACGCAGAACTCCCCCTTTTTTATGGTAAAGTTTACGCCGTTTGCCGCTTTTATGATATTTTCGCCCATTTTGTAATGCTTGCAGACGTCGGTGAATTTTACGAATTCGTCGTCGTTTGCGACAACGTTTTCCGCAACAGCGTTTTCAGCCATAAGTCCTCCCCGCACCGCCGCAAATTGCGACAGTGCCGTTAATAATTTATAGTTATTAAATAATTTCACCTATATTATATAACCGACGGGCGCGGCTGTCAATAGCCGGCCGTTAAATTTGCGTGAAATATAATTGCCGCAGTTTTCACTTTGCGCCGACAGACATTTATATGCCGCGGCCGCCGCAAAGGTTACAAAAAACGCGCCCCGCCGCGGCTGCTGCCGCGGCGGGGCGCGTTAACCTTAAAAAATTTTACAGCCTTGCGCGCGAAAGAAATTTTTTTACCGCGTCTGCGGGAATGGCGTAGTTCATCCCCTCCGCCGTTGTGGTCACGGAAACTATCGTGCCCACCACGCAGCCGAAGGCGTCGAACACCGGCCCGCCGGAGTTGCCGCGGTTTACGGCGCAGTCGGTCATCAGCCTGGGCCTGCCCTCCACCGTGCGGCGCTTGTCGGAGATTATGCCCGCCGTTATGCAGGTGCCTCCGCCCAGCGAGTTGCCTATCACGTACACCGTCTGCCCGTTTTTGAGCAGCGCGGCGTCGGCAAAGCGCACCGCCCTGAACGCCGCGGGCGCGCCCGTGAGCCTTAACAGCGCAAGGTCTTCCTTTTCGGGAAAGCTGCTGCCCAGCGCCGCTATCTCCGCGGTAAACTTTCTGCCGCACGCAAACAGTTCTATCCTGTCGGCAGGCTTGCCGCCCTCCGCCACGACGTGGGCGTTGGTCACGGCATATCCCTGGCCCGACGCGTATGCCGAACCGGAAAACACGGTACTGCCGCGGCGGGCGCGCACCTCCGCGACGCTGTCTATGCAGCGGGCGAAGATCTCCTCGCCGCCGAGTTCCTTTCTTTTGCCGGAAGCGGGAGCGAACGCCTCCTTTACCGCCGTTTCCGCACTGCGCGCAGAAGGTCGCGGCGCAAGCGTTTCGCCCTTGCTTACCGTGTAAACGTTGTCGCAGCTGGCGCAGCGCCACGTCTGCGTTTCGCCGTCCTTTATAAGCGCGCACTCGCCTCCGCACGTGGGACATCTCATCATAAAATACACCTTGAAAGGGGCATAGACCGCATATCCCCGCGGTCAGCCGCCCGTCTTTATAAATTCTTCGAACCGCTTTATCTCCTCTTCCGACACGGAGGGGGGCACGGCCTTTAACGCGGAAAGGAAGTCGGCACGCGCGACGGGCACCGTTTCGCCCGTGTTTATGGAGCGGAGCAGCGGCTCTTCCTTGGCGCGGTCGCACGCTTCCTCTATATCCGCGCCCGAATATCCGTCCGTGAGCGAGACGAGCTCGTCCACGTTTACGTCGCCGCCCACGGGCGCGCCTTTAAGCGCCTTGCGGAACAGAAACTCCCTTGCGGGGGCGTCCGGCAGAGGAACGTATATCTTTTGCGAAAACCTGCCCGGGCGGAGCGCCGCGCCGTCGATATCCCACGGCCGGTTGGTTGCGCCGAGCAGCAAAAGATTGGGCGCCTTGCCCGAAAATCCGTCTATCTGCTGCAAAAATTCGTTTACGCGCCTGTCGTTGTGCGCGTCCTGCCCGCGCTTGCCCAAAAGACTGTCCATTTCGTCTATGAACACTATGGCGAGCTCGTCCGAGCGCGCCGTTTCGAACAGCGACTTTATGTTACGCTCCGATTCGCCCACCCATTTGCTGACTACGTCGGAGCCCTTTATGACGTAAAACTTTGCGCCCACCTCGCAGGCGATGGCGCGGGCTATCATGGTCTTGCCCGTGCCGGGAGGGCCGAACAGCAGCACGCCGCCGCCCGACTTTTTGTTGTAAAGCCTGTATTTTTCGGGATATTTTACGGGATTTATCATGCGGACGGTTATCGCCTTTTTAACGTCGTCCAGCCCCGCTATATCGCAAAAGCGCACGTCCGGCACTTCCGCCGCCGCCCACTTTTTGCCCTCTTCGTCCTCCCCTCCGCCACCGGAGGGGGCCTGTACGCGCGGAGGCGCCGCGCCTATGCCCTCCGCTATCTGCACGAGCCGCTTTGCCCGCTCCAGCCGCGCCTGTTTGAGCTTGGGCGAAGAGAGCTGCGCAAGCTTTAACAGCGCGTCCGCCGCCAGCATATAACTGCGCTTTGCAAGCGCGCCGTTGCCCGCCTCGCAGGCCCGTTTGGCTGCGGCATAGTACATATTGAACCGGTCGTTTAGCACGGTCGCGTCGAGGTTATCCATACGGCCTCCGTTTCAGTTTCTGAACACGCCCCTGAACGTGTCCGAACGGCGTTTGCATTCGTCCGCCCTGCACTCCAGCTTTTCGCGCTCGGCGGTAAGCCCGTCCAGCTCCGCGTCTATCTCCCTAAGCCTGTTCTCGCGCCGGGGTATGCGCTCCGCCGCCGAAGTAGCGTTGTGCTTCATCCCGAAATAGGACATCAGCCCGGCAAAGCCGCACATCGCCGCCATGCCCAGCGCCACGTACAGCATTACGGGTTCCTCCATCGCAAACGACATTATGCCGAACATCAAAAGGAAAAACGCCGCGGGGAATATCATCAGCAGTCCCGTCCTGCCCGCCTTGGACGCGGCGGTCTTTCTGTCGCTCTCCAGCCGCCTGAATTCGCGCTCGCGCTCGGCGGCAAGCTTTTTCCTGCGCGCCGCAAGGGCGTTCAGCTGCTCCGTGACCGACTTTAAGCGCGAACTGCTTTCGGCGGCGAGTTCGTTACACCTGAACGCGCACATCCTGCGGAAGGAGGTCACCTTGTCGCGCATGGCGGCGTCGCCGTAAAGTTCGGCGTTTTTCAGGCACTCGTCGGTTTTTAACGCCAGCGCCTCTTCGTATGTAATGTTCTGCGCCGCAAGCCCCGCGCTGTAAGCGTTGTGCCCGGCAAGGAAGCGCCCCCACCACGCCTCCGCGCAGTCGGGAGCGGCCTCCGTGACCTGCATAAATTTGGAGTAAGCGCTTTCGTAAAGTTCGGCGGCAAGGTCTTTTTGCGCGCTTGCCAGCAGCGAAGCGGGTGCCGATGAACGGGCGCGCGAAGCCCCGGCCGCAAAAAATCTGTTCTGTATGCCGTCGGCAAGTTCTATCTCGTAACCGCCGGCGGGATATTTTTTAAGGTCGATGCCCTGGCGCGAGCGCAAAAACGGAGGCAGGTCGTTAGGCGATATGCCGCCGAACACCGCGCAGCACGCGTCCGAAAGGTGCTCTTCCTCTTCGCGGTCGCGGAAACGCGACCACTCGTTCTTTACCCACGGCGCGTTTATGTTTTCGGCGCTGCACGCGACGAGCACGAAGAATTTGCAGCTGTAAAGCGCCTTGTAGATTATCGGCTCGAAATCCTCGCCCAGCCTGCCCTTTAACGTTATCTCGGAAAAGAACGTGCGTATGCCGCGGCGGGTGAGTTCGTCGTATATCCGCCTTGCCACGGCGCGTTCGCGCGTGGGATTGCCGTCTTCGTCGGAAGAGCGGAAGCACAGGAACACGTCGTAAGGACTTTCCTCCGCCAGCCTGCGCTTTATCTCCCCCTGCAATCGGTCTATCACGGCGGCGCGCCTTTTATAGTTCTCCGCCTGCGGCGGACTGGCGTGCTTTACCGCGTTGAGGAAGTACTCGTCCCTTAGTATGCTGCCGGAAACCGTCCTGCGGCAGGTGGGCACGAGGTTGCCCGAGCGCGCGTCGCGCACGTACTCTATGCCGTATTTGCTGAGCGCAAGCCCCCACCACGCCTCGGAGTCGGCGGGGTTGCGTTCGGTTATCAGCTTATATTCGCGTATCGCGCCGTCGAAGTCGCAGGCGATGCGCATTGCGCCCGCGCGGTTGAGCGCAAGCGTAAGCGCTTCGGACTTGGCGCCCGCAAAGTTGTATTTGTTGCCGCAGTAGGGGCAGGTCGCGGTAAGCCCGTCGGGGGAATACTGCAAAGGCCCGCCGCACGTCTGGCAGTTGAGCACTGAGTTCTGCATCGTTTTACCTTAAAACGCCCGCGCCGCGCAATGCTTTGCGGAACGGCTATATCTGCGCCTCTATCTTCTTGCGCAGCTGTTCTATCTCCCTGTCCACGGCGTCGTCGGAAAATTCTTCCGCGGCGGCGCGCTCCTCCGTTATGCGTTCAAGCTCCTCTTCGTCGGCAACGCCCTCCGCGGCGCCCTTAAAGGCGGCGCGGCTGTCGTTCATAAAGCTTTCCATCCGTTCCGCCTGCCCCTGCGCCTTTGACATCGCCTCTTTGAACTGTCTGCTTATCCGCCCGAAGTCGCCGCCCTCCGCAAGGCGCGACATCTGCGTGCTTAAAGCGCTCATCCCGCCGAGGAACTGCTTCGTCATGAGCGCCATGTCTTTGAGCTGCGAGGTTATCTCGAAATTGAGCAGCATCTCCTGCGCGCGCTTTAGCTGCAACAGCGTAAGGCGGTAGCCGGTTATTGCCAGCTCGCACTGCGCGTCCAGCCCGTTTGCCTTTGCTCGCGCAGCCTTTTCGGCAAACGACTTCTTCTGCTCTTCCAGCGCCTCTATCTGTTTGTTCATGTTGTAAACGGTGCGCTTTACCAGCTGTTTTTGCTCCAGCTCGCGCCGTTCGCGACTCTTGAAAATGCACATAACTTACCTTAAAAGCGGCATATTGCCGCGTCAATCTTCCTGTTTTTCCGCGTCAGGCCGCGCCGCTTTGTCTTCTTCGGCGTCGCCGCTCAGCTCGCCCTCGAGCTGTTCGCCCGATTCGAACATCGCCAGCAGCTCGTCGTCGCGCTCGTTCACGCCGTAGATGCGCTCGCTCTGCTCGTAGCCGCTGAGCACCTCGTTCCACGTATCGTCGGCGTCGGTGAGCACCTGCTCGCTGCGCACCCTGGTGCCCAAAGTCTTGTTAAGAAACTGCGCAAGCCCCTTCTGGTCGGCAAGCAGGCCGGAAAGGGAGACCTTGCCCGTCCTTGCAAAGAACTCGTTGTCGTCTATGGCGGTCTTTAACCTGCGCAGCAGCTTGGTGTTGTACATAAGGTACATCGCGCGCTGCACGTCCGACTGATTCTCCTCGCGCAGGGAGGTTATCTTTTTGGCGTAAAACAATTTAAGCTCGCGGTTGCCCTCTTTCCTGCCCCTGGCAAGCAGCTCCTCTATCGCGCGGGCGCGCTCCTCTATGGCCGCCTCCAGGTCGGTCTCCTGCTTTTCGAGGCTGCAGATGGCGTCCACCACGTCCTCGCGCTTCAATTTGTCGAATTTACTCTTGAAAGGCCACATAAGTCCCCCTTGTGCCGCACGTTCAGCGGCGCGTATAAATTTCGCGTTCGGCAAGCAGCAGCTTTATGTCGGCGAGGTATTTTTCCGCCTTGCCGCTGTCCGCCTTGCCGCGCGTTTTGGAAAGTTCTATCTTGACGTCGCCGAGGGCGTTCTTTATCTTTTCGTCCACGACCGCCACCTCGTCCTCCGCCGAAGGGGTGAGGTACAGCAGCGAATCGTAAAGCGAGGCAAGCTTTTCGAGCATGTCGGGCTTGCCCTCCGCAAGCGCCTGCAGCACCTTTACGGCGTTGGCGTTGTCGTTTACCTCGTCGCGGCTTTCGAGCACCGTTTCGTCCACCGTGCGCCTGCGCGCGTAACGGAACACGAGCGCCGCCGCTATCACGCCAAGAAAGGCCGCCGCGGCGATCACTATTATTACTATCTCGTAAGTTTTTAGCAGAGCCAAAAAGGAATTTACCATGATATCTCCCGCAGGGCGCGCGGTCTTGCGGGATACGCCCGCAATCATGCCGCTGCCGCCGCATTTTTATTTTATAATCTTGCGCCGCAGCCGGAGCAGAACTTTGCCTCGGCTTCGTTAAGTTTTCCGCACTTTTTGCACTGTTTTCCGCCCAGCGGCAAACCGCACGCCGCGCAGAACCTGTCGCCGGCGGAGCAGGGAGCGCCGCAGTGCGGGCAGGTGCCGGCGTTCAGTTTTGCCTGCGAGCGCGCCGCGCGAACGGCGGCGACGTCTTCTTCGGAAATGACTATGCTCGCGATCGTGAACGAAAAGAGCCTGAGCCCGTAATCATCCTCGAACATCTTGGAAAGTTCGGGCAACACCGCCGCAGAGATCTCGTCCTTGTGCTCGCCCACCCTGTCGAACGAAAGCCCTCCCGCACGCATCGCGCGCGCGATGGCCGGTTCCGCCTTGCTGAGCATGCGCACCGACAGCCTGTCTTTGAGGTCCTGCACGGTAAAGCGGTCGGCCGCGCCGATGAGCACCATGTAAGCTTTGCGCGGGTTGGATATCTGCACCTCGAATTCGCCGTGGGCGCCCAGCTTTACGGGCACGTCCGTTTCCGGATCGCGGAAATCGAACATCGTCTTTGTGCCCCACAGCACTTTAAGGCGGGCCGTCTTTGAAAGGTAGATGACCTCCACCGCGCTGTTTTTGCACTTTTTGCGCGATTTGTCCGCAAACACCTCGTAGCTGCCGCTGTTGAGGGTGTCCATCAGGACGCCGTCCTTTATGAATATCGCGTTGTGCGTTTCGGGCACGATTATGCGCGCGTCCGCGTCCAGCCCTTCCGCCGGCACGCGCACGAACAGTTCGCTGTTGTCGCCCGTATATTTTATTATGTTATTCTGCATTGCACGCTCCTTTTACCGTAGGGCCGACTAAAAACCGCCCCCTGTGAATATATTAACATATCCTCCGCCGTTTGTAAACAGCTGCGGCAAAAATTATTGCAGACGGACGCCCTCCAGCACCGTCCTTATCCTGCCCATCTCGTCGTCGAGCAGGGCGCTGCGTTCGGCGCACGCGCTCAGCCTGTCCGCAACGGACGCCGCAAGTTCTTCCGGCAGGTCTTTTTTATAGCGCAGCTTGTGTTCGAGATTGGCCCAGAACTCCATTGCGATGGTGCGCAGCTGCACCTCCACGCGCATCAGCCGCTTTTCCTCCGGCATGAATATCGGCGTTTCCACTATAAGGTGCAGGCTGCGGTAGCCATTGGGCTTGGGGTTTTTTATGTAATCCTTTGCCCTTACGAGGCGCACGTCGTCCTGCTGCAAAAGGCAGTCGGCAAGCGTGTAGATGTCGTCCTTGAACGAGCAGATCACGCGCACGCCCGCGACGTCGTTGAGGTTGCGCTCCACCGATTCGAGCGTCTTTTCGAACCCGCGGCGCTCGAGCTTGCCGAGTATGCTCTCCGGCGATTTTAGCCTTGACTTTATCGTGTCGATGGGGTTGCGCTCGTAGCGGGCGGAGAACTGCGCGTCGAGCACGCGGAACTTTGTTTCCACTTCCATTATGGCGCAGCGGTAACACGCCATAAGCCTGCGCAGTTTTTCGAACATTGCCACCGCCCGCGCGGCGTCGCCCGAAGCGAGCATCCCCGCAAGCCCGCGCTCCGTAAGTATTCCCTTTCCCTTTTCCATAAACGGTATCTCCCTGCGGGCACGCCCGCATTTTTTTGTATATATTGTACAACGCCAATGTAAAAACGGCGTGTAAAACAATTAAAATAAACTACACACACGAGGGACAAAACGAAAGGGCGGAGCACAGCTCCGCCCGTTATTTTTACGACGCAGGCACTCTTACGGAAAATTCTGCCTGCCGGCAAAATCCTTCCCGTAAGCGCCCGATCCCCCTTTGTTCGGCGCTTTTCCGCGCTGTCGCAAGGATGGGGGCGAATTTTCCTTCGCCCTACACCTATATTATATTCCTCGCAAGTTAAAAAGTATGCACGGTTTTGTAAATATCGCGTAAAATTTCTGCCTTGCGCGAAAATTACCGCCGTAAACGCCCCGGGCGGTTGCCTTTTTTTGCGTTATGCGTTAAACTGTTTGCAGACGGGACTTCCCGCAAGGAGAAAGCATGAACGAAGCAAAAGCTCCGCGCGCGGTGAACGTTGCCGCAACCGTGCTGTTCGCGTGCGCGTTTTTTATACTGCTGCTGTCATTTTCCGTAAGCCTGCCCATACTGAACAGGTGGTTTTATTACGTGCAGATAGGCCCGCTGGGGCTGGAACGGGCGAGCGGGCACACCTACGCCGAAATAAAGGCCGCCTACGACGAGATACTCGATTACCTGCTGCTGCCCGGGCGGGAATTCGGCGCCGGCGTGTTCGCCTTTTCCGCAGACGGCGCGGCGCACTTTGTCGACTGCAAGTTCCTGTTCGTGCTGGATATTGCGCTTTTGGGCGCGAGCGCGGGCGTGGTCGCCGTGCTGCTTGCGCTGCACTTTACCAAAACGATAAGGCTGTGCGGCGCGGCGGGACATTCGGCGGCGTTCTGGACGGCGATAGCGGCCGTGGCGCTGCCTGCCGTGCTCGGCTGCCTGATAGCCGCGGACTTCGACAGGGCGTTCGAAGTCTTCCACGCGCTGCTCTTCCCGGGGAAGGACAATTGGCTGTTCGATCCGCGCACGGACGAGATAATAACCGTGCTGCCGGAAAAATTCTTTATGAACTGCGCGATATTCATAGGCGCGGGGCTGGCGTTCTGTTCGGTCGCGACGATAGCCGCCGACTGCATAGCCGCGCACCTGAAAAAGGATAAGCTGCGCATAAAATACAGGCGTAAATATTGAAAGGGCGGGGCGCAGTCGGCGCCCCGCCCCCGTCATTTGCCGTAAAGCATGCGCTCGATCTCCTCGCAGTAGCGCACGGACGCCATTGCGTCCTTTGCGTACCTGTCCGCGCCGATGGACGCGGCGTATTCCGCGTTGAGCACCGCGCCGCCCACCATTATGCGGCAGTCGGGGCACTCCGCGCGGAGCAGTTCTATCGTCTCCTTCATGGAAGCCACGGTGGTGGTCATCAGCGCGGAAAGCCCCACCACCTCCGCGCCCGTCTGCTTTGCCTTGTCGGCAACGGCGCGCGCGGGCACGTCTCTGCCCAGGTCGTAGACCTTGAACCCGTAATTTTCCAGAAGCGTCTTTACTATGTTCTTGCCGATGTCGTGGATGTCGCCCTTTACCGTGGCGATGACCACTTTGACCTTTTTGGCGTTCCCTCCGCCCGAAAACGCCGACTTTACCGCCTCGAAAGCGCCGGACGCCGCCTCCGCGCTCATTAAAAGCTGCGGCAGAAAGAGCGTCTTTTTTTCGAACCTCTCTCCGACTTCGTCGAGCGCGGGCACTATATGCGAATTTATCACCTCGAGCGGGGACGCGCTTTCGAGCAGCTCGCGCGCCGCACGTTCGGCCTCGGCTTTAAGCCCCTTTACCACATAATATTTCAGCCCGGAACCGCCCGCCTCCGCGTCTGCCGCAGGGGCGTTTGCCGTAACGCTTTGCGCGGTGACGTTCTGCGCGTAAGCGATATATCCGAGGCAGTTTTTGTCCGCCCCGCGCAGCGCGCAGAAACTTTTGTAAGTCTTTATCATCTCCTGCGAAAGCGGGTTGATTATTGCCGCGGAGAGGCCGTCTTCCAGCGCCATGGCAAAAAAAGTGCCGTTGATAAAGTCGCGGTTGGGCAGTCCGAACGAGACGTTCGAAACGCCGAGCGACGTGTTTGCCCCCATGGTATGCCTGATATAACGCAGGCTGTCCAGCGCGGCGGCGGGGGCGCCGCCGTCTGCCGAGACCGCCATTGCAAGCGTGTCGAAGATCAGATCTTTTTTTGCTATGCCGTATTCCGCGGCCGCGGCGATTATCCTTTTTGCGATCTCCGCCCTGCCCTCCGCCGTGGCGGGTATGCCGTTTTCGTCCAGCGTGAGGGCTATCACCGCGCCGCCGTATTTTTTTACGAGCGGGAACACGGCGTCCATCACCTCGCGCTTGCCGTTGACCGAATTTACCAGCGGTTTGCCGTTGTAAATGCGCATCGCGCTCTCCATTGCGCCGACGTCGGAGGTATCTATCTGCAGCGGCAGGTCGGTGACGGCCTGTATCTCGCACACGGCCGCGCCGAGCACGGCGCGCTCGTCTATGCCGGGCAGCCCGACGTTCACGTCCAGAACGTGCGCGCCCGCCTCCGCCTGCTTTACCGCCTCGGAGAGGATATAGGCGATATCCCCCTCCGTTATCGCCTGTTTGAGCCGCTTTTTGCCCGTGGGATTGATGCGCTCGCCTATTATAACGGGCGCGCCGCCAAAATACACGGCATGGGTGTAAGAAGCCGCGCAGGTCAGGTTTTTATCGGTGACGGGCGCCGGCACTTTTTTCTGCATAAGGCGCTTTAATTGCGCTATATATGCGGGCGTAGTGCCGCAGCAGCCGCCCAAAACGCGCACGCCTGCGTCGAGCAGCGGCCCGCACTCCTCTGCAAACCGCGCCTCGTCCAGGCCGTACACGGTGGCTCCGCCGCGCTCCTCCGGCAGTCCGGCGTTCGGCTTTGCCACCACGGGCACCGAGGCGCACTCTGCCATCCGCCGCAATACGGGCAGCATCAGGCCGGGGCCGAGCGAACAGTTGACGCCCACGGCGCACGCGCCCAGCCCCTCGGCTATGGCGACCACCGCCTCCGGCGACGCCCCCGTAAGCGTTTTGCCGCCTTCGTCGAACACGCAGGTGGCGACTACGGGCAGCCCGCCGCCGCACTCTCTTGCCGCAACGAGCGCCGCTTTAAGCTCGTAAACGTCGCTCATCGTCTCCACGGCGATAAGATCGGCGCCCGCAGCGACGCCCGCCGATATCGTGCGCGAAAATATCTTTACCGCGTCCTCGAACGCGAGATCGCCGAGCGGCTTTAACAGCTTGCCCGTCGGGCCGACGTCCAGAGCGACGAATTTGTTTTTCCTGCCCGCGGCGGCGCGCTTGGCTATCCTTACGCCGGCGGCCACCACCTCCTCCGTCCTTTCGCCGAATTTAAGGCAGTTTGCGCCGAACGTATTTGCATACACCACGTCCGCGCCCGCGTCGAGATACTCGCGGTGGATATCTTCCACCTCCCGCGGGCGGGCAAGGTTCCATTCTTCGGGCAGTTCGCCCGCGGCAAGCCCGCGGCTTTGCAGCACGGTGCCCGTGGCGCCGTCCAGAAGCACGAAGCCGTTTTTTAAGTAATCGAAAAAATCCATCTTTTACACCGTATATACAAATTGCCCCGCAAATATGCCGCAACGATGCGGTGCAAAGGGCAATCAGTCCCGCTGCTTTATCCCTACGATTGCCGTGACCGACTTCGTCGGGATCATAAGGTCGCCCTCGGTGAGGGTGACGCCTATGTTTTTTGTGACCTGAAGGGCGGGGAATATCTCGCGCTGCAAAGCAAGCGGCAGGTCGCCGTAACCGCAGGAAAAGCGCGGGCGCGCGGGGCCGTATTCGGCGACAATGCGCGCGTTCACGTCGTCGCACCACTGCTCTACGGCGGCGGCGCCCATCGCCTGCAACACCACCGCCCGAGCGGGCGAAACGCGGTTATACTTTGCTATCAGCCTGTCCGTTCCCGCGCCCACGGTGGCGGCAAAGAGCACTATGTCGTTGCAGCCCTGCAGGTTGCGGCAAAGCGAAACGCTTTGCACGGAAGCAAAGCCGAGATCCAGCCTGCCGTCCGCCCCGCGCGAAAGCGGATAAGCCTCGTAAACCGCCTTGGGCGCAAGCTGCGGCAGGATGAGGGCTTCGCACTCCGCAAGCAGCTCCTCCATGCCCTGCGCGTTCTTTACCCCCGCGTAACCGAGGTAACGCAGCGTCTCCCTTTTATCCGGCCGCGTTATTTTGCCGCTTATCACCTTCATAATATATCCGAAAGGTTGGCGCGTATCGCACGGGCGACTTCCGGCTTGTTCATAGAATACACGTGCACCGCGCATATGCCGTTGGCGTAAAGGTCGATTATCTGCTCCGTGGCGTAAGCCACGCCCGCCTGCCTCATCGCGGCGGGATCGTTGCCGAACCTGTCCACTATGCGCCTGAACTTTGCGGGCATGGGCGAACCGGAGAGCTGCAGCGTGCGCTTTACCTGCGCCGCGCGCGTGATCGGCATTATGCCGGGAATTACGGGAACGGTGATGCCGGCGGAATACACCTTTGCCAAAAAACCGTAAAACAGATCGTTATCGAAAAACATCTGCGTGGTAAGGTAATCGCAGCCCGCCTCCACCTTGCGTTTAAGGTGCTCTATGTCCGAATAAATGGTGTCCGATTCGGGGTGGCCTTCGGGATAGCACGCCCCGCCTATGCAAAACCCGCCGAAAGTTTTTATCTCCTCCACCAGCTCGCTCGCGTACCCGTATTCGAGGTTGCCGGCAAACCCTTCGGGAATGTCGCCGCGCAGCGCCAGAATATTTTCTATGCCCGCCGCCCTGAGCTGCGCAAGTTTTTCGCGCACGTCCGCCTTTGTGGAGGATATGCACGAAAGATGCGCCACGGGATCGACGCCGAGCGCCTTTATGCGCGCGGAGATCGCCACCGTGTAAGCGGAAGTGCCGCCGCCGGCGCCGTAAGTAACGCTCATGAAATCGGGGCGGAGCGCGGCTATTTCGTCTATCGCGTTCGAAACGCTTTCGAACTTGTCGTCGGTCTTGGGCGGGACCACCTCGAACGAGAGCACCGCCCGTTTGCTTTTGATTATATCCGTTATCTTCATAATGTTAAAAAATGCGCCCGTGCAAAGGCAACTTTTATGCAAACAGGGGCGTGGAAAGATACCTGTCGCCGCTGTCGGGCAGCAGCACGACTATGCGTTTGCCAGCCGCCTCGCCGCGCATGGCGACCTGCCGCGCCGCCCACACGGCCGCGCCCGAGGAAATACCGGTGAGGAACGCCTCGGAACGGGCAAGCGCCCTGCCTTCGGCAAGGGCGGCCTCGTCGGGGACGGCGATGACCTCGTCGTAAACGGAGGTATCCAGCGCCTCGGGCACGAAGCCCGCGCCTATGCCCTGGATGCCGTGCTGCCCGCCGCGCCCCTGCGAAAGGACGGGCGAACCCGCAGGCTCGACGGCGATTATCTTTACGCCGGGCAGACGCTGCTTTAACACCTGTCCGACGCCCGTTATCGTGTCGCCCGTGCCCACGCCCGCAACAAAGTAATCAAGCGTGCCCGCGTCGCGCAGGATCTCCTGCGCGGTGGTCTTGCGGTGCGCCTCCGGATTGGCGGGGTTTTGGAATTGCCCCGCTATTATGCTGCCTTTAATGCTGTCTTTAAGCTCCTGCGCCCGCCTTATCGCGCCCGCCATGCCCTCGGCTCCCGGCGTTAAAACTATCTCCGCGCCGTACGCCTTTATAAGCCTGCGGCGCTCTTCGCTCATCGTTTCGGGCATGGTGAGTATCAGTTTATATCCCCTTGCCGCGGCAACGAGCGCAAGGCCTAGGCCCGTGTTGCCGGAGGTGGGCGCTATTATGGTGCCGCCCGGCCGCAAAAGCCCGCGCCGCTCGGCGTCGAGCACCATATTAAGCGCCACCCTGTCCTTTACGGAGCCGGCGGGGTTCAAGTATTCGAGCTTTGCAAGTATCTCCGCTTTGAGCCCGTAAGTTTTGCAGTACGCGTTCAGCCGCAGCAGCGGCGTGTTGCCGATAAGCTGCGTAATGCTGTCGTAGATCATATTTTACCTCGATATACGCGGCATATATGCCGCCCTTTACACTTTTTCAAACGCCTGTTCGAGATCCGCCAGGATATCTTCGATATGCTCGATGCCTATCGAAAGGCGGACCGTGGCAGAGGTTATGCCGCCCGCGTTGAGGCCCTTTTCGTCCAGCTGCGAATGAGTCGTGGACGCGGGGTGGATGACCAGCGACTTGACGTCCGCCACGTTTGCGAGCAGCGAAAAGAGTTTAAGGCTTTCGGAAAATTTTACCGCCTTTTCCCTGCCGCCCTTTATATCGAAGCTGAACACGGAGCCGCCGCCGCGGGGAAGATACTTTTTATAAAGTTCCGCGCCCCTGCCCGTTGCAAGCGAGGGGTGGTTGACCTTTTCCACCTTGGGGTGAGCTTTAAGGTATTCCACCACTTTAAGCGCGTTTGCAACGTGCCGCTCCACGCGCAGCGGCAGCGTTTCCAGCCCCTGCAGGATGAGGAACGAGTTGAACGGCGAAATGGCCGCGCCCTGGTCGCGCAGCAGCGTGGTGCGCATCTTTAAGATATAAGCCGCGTTGCCGCCGACCTGCGTGAATATTACGCCGTGATAAGCGGGGTTCGGCCGCGTGAGCCCGGGGAACTTTCCGCTCTTTTGCCAATCGAACCTGCCGCCGTCCACCACTACGCCGCCCATTGCGGTGCCGTGCCCGCCCATGAACTTTGTGGCGGAATGCACCACTACGTCCGCGCCGTGTTCCAGCGGGCGGATGAGGCAGGGCGTTGCAAAAGTGGAATCGACGACGAGCGGTATGCCGTTTTCGTGCGCTATTGCCGCGACCGCCTCCATGTCGAAAATGTCGGAGTTGGGATTGCCCATGCTTTCGGCATATATAAGTTTGGTTTCCGGCCTTATCGCCCTGCGGAAGTTTTCGGGATCGCGCTGGTCGACAAAGGTCGCGCTTATGCCCTGTTCGGGCAGCGTAACGGCAAGCAGGTTGTGCGTGCCGCCGTAAAGGTTGGAGGCCGCCACGACGTGGTCGCCGCACGTTGCGATGTTTTGTATCGCATAAGTAACGGCAGCCGAGCCGCTGGCAACGGCAAGCGCCGCCACACCGCCTTCGAGCGCGGCAACCCTGCGCTCCAACACCTCGGTCGTGGGGTTTTGCAGGCGGGTGTAAATGTTGCCCTCCTCTTTAAGGTCGAACCTCGCCGCGGCCTGCGCGCTGTTTTCGAACACGAAAGACGTGGTCATATATATGGGCACGGCGCGCGCGCCCGTAAAAGGATCGGGCAGCTCCTGCCCGGCGTGCACCGCAAGCGTTTCCGTATGGTAAGGCTTTTTCCCGTTCATTTTTTTGCCTCCGTCGGCGGCGCAAGCCGCCCTTTCAGTTATTATACACCCTGCCGCGCTCATTTGCAACACCTCGGCGCAAAAATTATGCATACGCCGCAAAAACATACCGCATTTACGATGTTTTTATGCATAATTATACACGCCAAGTCTTAAAACGCGATTTTTTGCACGCACAAAAAAAACGGGCGCCACGCTGTTGCGTGGCGCCCCTTGTCCCTGCGCGGCGCAAAGGAGGCGGCGCCGCGCTTACGTTGTTGAAAAAATTTGCACTTATGCCTGAGGAACTTCTTCCTCGCCGCCCTCTTCGGGTTCTTCGGGAACTTCGGTCTCTTCGACTATTTCGAAGGTGAGTTCGCCGTCTGCATACGTCCAGTTTGCGCTGCCTTCGGTGTTGACTTCGGCATTTGCAAAGTTGCCCGCGATGGTCGCGTCGAGCCCCGCCGCCGCGGTGGTCACCTGAATGTTGGTGGCAATTAACGTATCGGAACCACCACTATAAGGGCTGCCATAAAGACCCGCATTACCTTCCTTGCCTGCAAAATCGTCGTTGGCAACAAATATGCAGTTAGTCATTTCAACATTGTCTCTCTGCATAGCGCCTATCGCTGCACCCGTGCTGCTGCCATAAGGAGAAACGAGATTCGTCTCGGCATAGATGAAAGATACTTTTAAGTTGCCCATTACTTCTGCCGCGCCGGTTATAAGGCCATAGAAGTCCATATTTTGCGATGTAATATCAACAAACTGTACATTCACATAGCAGTTTGATATGGTCACATTGATCTCAGCACCGCCCTTTTTATCTATCTGGCCTATAATGCCGCCCTGCCTGGTTGCATTTATCGCGCCGCTATATTCAACGTAAATCTTATTATTCGCAATGACTACTTCAGCATTGTCCCCTTCAATAAGACCAATTAAACCGCCTTGATTAGACTCATTACTATTGTCGATATAATAAGCGCTGACATTATTTCCGCTCGCCGTAAATTCAACTTGAGCAGTACCTACAAGTCCACCGACTCTGCTAGCATTGCATCCATTAACCACAATAGTCACATTATTGTTGTTAATAGTAAGGAGTGCATTTTCGCCGGTCATATCACTTATTATACCCGCTAATCGATTACCCTTTACATTATTAAAAGAAACATTTATTGTACAACCTTTTACAGTTATCTTACTGTTCCAATCGGAATAACCGATCACGCCTGCTATGCGTTCCACGCTGTCGTCCCCGCCTGTAATGTTGCCCTCGCCGTCATCGACGCCGGGGATCACCGTCTGGTTGAAAGTCATGTCTATGTAGCAATCGGAAATCGTAAGATTGGAAGCCGCCCCCTTGATGCGCCCGAACAGACCGCCGTACTGACTGTTGCTGCCCTTTATAACAAGATTGTAAACGTCTATGCCGGAAACCGTCATAACGTTTTCACCGGTTTCGCCGTTGGTGCCCGCTATAAGGCCTGCCTGATCAAACGTACCGCCGTCTATCGTTGCATTTATAAAGGTTATGTCCTTTATGACTGCGGGCGTGCTGATGGACTTGAACAGACCCGCCTCGGCAGAAGTTGCAACTATGTTAAGGTTAAGGATAGCAAAGCCGTTGCCGTTGAAGGTGCAGGTGTAATTGCTGAGGGTGGGAGAATACTCTTCGCCCTTGGCGTCGATATTTGCCGTGAGGGTTATATCTTCGTTTTTGCCGAGCGCTTCTTTAAGCTCTTCCCAGGTGTCGATGCCGTCGGTAGAAACGGTGCCGAACTCCGTCCATTCGAGCTTTATTATGTCGCTGGCGAGCGTTTCGTCGGTGGGCTGAGCCTCGCCTTCGAGCGTTTCCACCAGCAGCAGGTTTACAAACTTCTGCGTGTCGGCAGTTACTTCGAGCGCGAGGAAGTTGGTGCCCGCCTTTATTTCCATCGTCTTTACGTCCGTTGCAGACATGAGCGCGTTCCTGCCGCTTACGTCGGTAAGAGTGTAATACAGCGTGCCGTCGACTTCCGACTCTATCATAACGAGCGAGTTGGGAGCGTTGTTAAGCACTATCTTGTTCTGTATCTTTGCGTCGAGCTCAAGTTCGCCGTACTTGTTGTCGAACGTGGCTATCCTGAGCTTGAATTCGTCCTTGGTGGTGCCGTCCGCCGCGGTGGCGGTTATCGTTACGTCGCCGGACTTGATGCCCGTTACGAGCCCGTCTTCCACGGTGGCGATATCGTTATCGGAGCTTGCCCACGTAACTGCGGGATCGGCCTCTGCCGGCGCGACTGCCGCGGTGAGCTGCAGGCTTTCGCTTACGAAGATCTGATTTGCATTGCCCGTTACGGTCACGCCCGTGGGCTTTGCGTAAACGTGCACTTCCACCGTGTCGGTGAACGCGCCGTCCGTCGTGGTGACGGTTATCGTGGCGTCGCCCGCCGCAACTGCCGTGAGCTTGCCGTCTTCAACCTTTACCACTCCTTCGTCCGAGCTCTTCCACGTTACGCTCTTGTCGGTGGCCTCTGCGGGCGCCACTTCGGCAACGAGCGTTACGTCTTCGTCGCCGGCCGTCATATAGACCTTTTCTTCCTTATCCAAAGTTACGCCCGTTACCGCAACGTAAACGTTGAGTTCCACCGTGTCCGTTGCCTCCGCGTTGTCTTTGGAGGTCGCCGTTATGGTGACTTTGCCTTCCGCAACGCCCGTAACCACGCCGTCCGCCGATACGGTGGCTGTCTCTTCGTCCGAGCTCTTCCACGTCACGCCCTTTTCGGTGGCGTCTGCGGGTGTCGTCGTTATCGCAAGCTGCAGAGTCTTGCCGGTCGCAAGCCTGTCGCTCGCGGGCGCGGTTATCTCTATCCCCTCCACGGGTACGTAAACGGTAACTTCGCAGGTCGCCTTGTTGCCGCTCGCGTCCTTGGCCGTTACGGTGGCTACGCCGCCCTTTACGCCCGTTACCGTGCCGTCCGCCGAAACGGTGGCGACCTCGTTATCGGAGCTCGTCCACGTTACGGTAAGGTCGTCCGCGTCGGAAGGCGTTACCGTTGCCGTAAGCTTTTCCGTCTTGCCCTTTTCTATCGTGGTTGCGTCTTTATTGAGCGTTATGCCCGTTGCGGGGTTGGTGACCGTTACCTTGCAGGTATCGGTGAACCCGCCGTCCGTCGTCGTTACCGTTATCGTTGCTTCGCCCGTAGCCACGGCCGTTACCGTGCCGTCTTCCGCTACCGTTGCAACGCTCTCCTTGCTCGAAGTCCACGTCACCGTTACGTCGTCCGCGTCCTCGGGCGTTACCGTTGCCGTAAGCTTTTCCGTCTTGCCCTTGGTAAGCTCCAGCGTATCCTTGTTCAGCGACACGCCTTCCGCCTTTTTGGCACAACCGGAAAACGCCGCAAGGCAACACGTGAAGATTATGGCAAGCAGCGCCACTATGGTTGCTATTTTGCCGAACTTCCGCTTTGCATTCATTCTGCATTTTCCTCCGAATATTTTTTTGTCCGCAGATAACATTTTATGCCAACTGCGTACATCTAAAATTTTAACGGCTTACAATTGAATTGTAAATATACAAAGCTGTCGGTATGATTGTCAAAGCTGTCATAATATGGTTGCATTTGGGTAATACGGACAAACATATTGCCCGGGCGGGGATTTGCGCGCAAAAAAGGCCCCGCCGCCCGCGGAAAACCGCGGGCGGCGGGGCCGTTACCGTTTTTAAGCGAAAAGCTTAAAACTTTTCCTGAAGTTTTGCCTGAAGTTCGTCCACGTCCGCGGCGGTAGCCTTGGGCACGTTGATGACTACTTCCATGTTGCCCATGTCGTAGGTGAGCTTCCACGCGGTCTTGAGTTCCTTTACGGTATATACCCAGCCGCCTATCTGCATCTTGCCTGCTTCGAGTTTGTTTACGGGATAAGACATACTTATTCTCCTTTATATTATATATTTTTACGCCGTGCGGCGCAAATTGGCCTGTTCTGTTTGCGGATATCAGTCTTCGAACCGTTCGAGAAAGCTGTGCGCCTCGCCCTGCGATCTCCAGCCGGGGAGCGTGTCGAGCTGAACGTTGTGTATGCTTTTGAAAAGGCTTTTTTCCACGTCGGGGTTGCGCTTTTTCAGCTGTTTTATCAGCTCCTTCATCTCGGCGCGGACAGAACGCGCCTGCCCGCTGTCTGCCAGCCTCTGCGTAAAGCTGCACGCGCACGCGATAAAGTGCAGGCCGTTGTAGTCGCGCCAGTGTTCGATGTCCTCTTCCAAGATGCAGTACATGGGGCGTATGAGCTCCATGCCCTCGAAGTTGCTGCTCTTTATTCTGGGCATCATCCCCTGCACCTGCCCGCCGTAGAACATGCCCATCAGCGTGGTCTCTATGACGTCGCTGCGGTGATGGCCGAGCGCTATCTTGTTGCAGCCCAGCTCCTTTGCGCGCGCATACAGGCAGCCGCGCCGCATTCGTGCGCACATATAGCAGGGCGAATCCGCGTTTACCATCTCGGCGGCCTCGAACACGTCCGAGCGGAAGATGCTTAAAGGAATGCCGAGCAGGCCTGCGTTATACTTTATTCTCTCCAGATTTTCGGCATTGTAGCCGGGGTCCATGCATATATATTCAGCGGTAAAATTGCGGCTGCCGTGCCTTTCCAGCTCCTGCACGAGCTTGGCGAGCAGCATGGAATCCTTGCCGCCCGAAACGCACACGGCTATCCTGTCGCCTTCGGAGATCAGCTTATATACGCGCACCGCCTCTAAAAAGGGCGCCCATATGCTCTTGCGGAATTTTGTTATTATAGAGCGTTCCGCCCACGCCTGCCTGTTCTCGCTGTCAATCATCGGCCGCACCGCCCGAAATTATCGAAAGTACCGCCTCGCGCGCGAGCATGAGGCCCGCAGCGGCGGGCGCAAACACGTTTGACGCGGGGATATGCCGCGACGAACCGTCCTCCTCCACTATGCTGCCCGAAGGCTGTTCGGTGGAAAACACCGCCTTTACTCCCCTGTATATGCCGCGCTTTTTAAGCGCCGAGCGCACCGCGCGCGCCAGCGGGCAGACGGTAGTTTTTGAGATATCCGCCACCCTGAACGCAGTGATGTCCAGCTTGTTTCCCGCGCCCATGCACGAGATGACGGGCACTTTTTCTTCGATGCAGCGGGAGATTATGAGCACCTTTGCCGAGACGGTGTCCACCGCGTCGAGCACGCAGTCGTAAGCCTTAATATCCACGCCGGGGAAGGTATTTTCGTCTATGAACACGTCGAAGGCGCGCACCCTGCACCCGGGGTTTATGTCGCCTATGCGCTCCGCCGCCACCGCCGTCTTGCTTCTGCCGACGGTGGAACGGAGGGCGACGAGCTGCCTGTTTATGTTGGAGAGGCTGACCGTATCGCCGTCGTACAAATCGATGGCGCCCACGCCGCTGCGGGCAAGCGCCTCGGCGCACCAGCCGCCCACGCCGCCCACGCCGAACAGCGCCACTTTTGCGTTATACAGTTTTTGCATGGCTTCGCCGCCGAAAAACGCCTGCGAGCGCGCAAACTCCTCGTGCATACCAATATTATAAAAAAATGCGCGGCAGCTGTCAACGGATGAAAGCCGCGGCGCATTTGCCAACCGTATTTAACACTTTACACACAAAAAGCGATAGAACCGCACAACAGACGGCTCAGTCCTCGTGTATCTCGTGGTCTTCGTCGGGTTCGGGGAAGAGCGATTTGTCGTACTCTATGCCGTTTTTGTCGTAGTAATCCTTTATTGCCGCGCGGATGGCCTCTTCGGCGAGCACCGAGCAGTGCATCTTGTGCGCGGGCAACCCGTCGAGCGCCTCCGCCACCGCCTTGTTTGTAAGTTCGAGCGCCTGCGAGAGCGGCTTGCCCTTTATAAGTTCTGTTGCCATGGAGCTGGAAGCTATGGCGCTGCCGCAGCCGAAGGTGTTGAACTTTACGTCCTCGATTATTCCGTCCTTGATTTTAAGGTAGATCTTCATTATGTCGCCGCAGCGCGCGTTGCCCACCTCGCCTATGCCGTCGGCGTCGGGGATCTCGCCCACGTTCCTGGGATTTCTGAAATGGTCCATGACCTTTTCGCTGTAAAGAGCCATATATATTGCACCTCGTATACGTATTTTTTATGATTGCCCCGCACATATGCCGCTTTGAATGCGGCGCCGCGCGGCTTTTTCCTTAAATTATGTGCTGCTTTTCGCCGCGCTCCATCTCTTTCCACACGGGCGACATCGCGCGCAATTTTTCCACCACCTCGGGCACGCACTTTATTATGTGGTCGGCGTCCTCTTCGGTGTTGTATTCGCTCAGGCTTATGCGCAGCGAGCCGTGCGCTACCTCGTGCGGGAGGCCTATCGCAAGGAGGACGTGCGAAGGGTCGAGCGAGCCGGACGTGCACGCCGAGCCCGACGATGCGCATATGCCCATGTCGTCGAGGTAGAGCAGCAGCCCCTCGCCCTCGATGCCCTCGAAGCACATGTTTATAGTGCCTGGCAGGTGGCGGGCCATGTCGCCGTTGAGCTTTGAGTGGGGTATCTTGGTGAGCTCGGCAACTATCCTGTCGCGCAGCTTTGTAAGTTTTGCGGCGTTGGCATTCATGTTGGCGCACGCCTCTTTGAGCGCCGCAGCCATGGCGCATATTCCCGCCACGTTTTCGGTGCCCGCACGCCTGCCGCGCTCCTGCGCGCCGCCGTCGATGAAGGGCAGCAACCTTACGCCCCTGCGGCAGTACAGCGCGCCCACGCCCTTGGGGCCGTGGAACTTGTGCGCCGAGATCGAGAGCATGTCGATGTTCTGCTCCGCCACGTTTACGGGTATGTGCCCCGCAGCCTGCACCGCGTCGGTATGGAATGTAACGCCCGCCGCGCGGCATACGGCGCCTATCTCGGCTATCGGCTGAACGGTGCCTATTTCATTGTTGGCGAACATCACCGTTACAAGGCAGGTATCGGGGCGGATAGCCGCCTGTACCTCCTCCGGGCGCACTACGCCGCCACGGTGTACGTCGAGCAGGGTGACTTCGAAGCCCTCCTCCCTTTTGAGCCTGTCCAGCGTGTGCAGCACGGCGTGATGTTCGAACGCCGTGGAGATTATGTGTTTTTTGCCCTTGAGCGCGCCGAGGTGCGCCGCCGAGCGTATGGCCTGATTGTCGCTTTCGCTGCCGCAGGAGGTGAAATAAATTTCGTTTGCCTGCGCGCCGAGGCAGGCGGCTATGTCCGCACGCGCGCCCTCGAGCGCCTCCTTTGCCCGCTGCCCGAGCGAGTAGAGCGAGGAGGGATTGCCGTAGATGCCGTCGAGATATGGCAGCATGGCCTCTATCGCCGTCCTGCTCATCGCGGTGGTGGCGGCGTTGTCTGCATAAACCTTACGTTCCATAACTTACCTTACATATATAGATTTGCGCATTGCGCCGCATTTTATAGCAAACGCGCGCGGTTAATTCCTACCTGTTTGGTATGATATAATTATAGGCGGCAATTCCTATTTTGTCAATAGGATTTAGCGGCAATCTGAAAATTATAAAAATTTTGCACGCATGAAAGCCGATAACTTTATGCGCGAAAAACGGCGGCCGCTTCCGCGGCCGCCGCAACCTTGATTTTAACTGAATGTTCCGCCCGAATAGATGTTTATTGCCATCATGTTGCTCGCTATCCGGTCGCCTTCGCCGTTGAGCACCGATTCCAAACAGTCAGCGCCGCTAAGGCGGACCGTTACGGCATGCTCTATGTAGATGCCGGGGTTTGCGGGCGCTTCGATGGCGTTTGCCACCTTTACGGGCTGGCGCGGGCAGCTGTATATGCCCAGGCCGTACGCCCTGTGGTTCTGCACGTCGTCGGCTATCTTATAGCTTGCCCAGCCGTTCACCGTGCCGTCGTGCGACATGTACGCCTCCTGCGTGGGAGGATCGTAGGGGATCTCCGACTGGTAAAAGTAAGTTTCGCCGTATTCGCCGTTCCAGATGGTCTGGTATTCGTGGTAGTGTTCGACGAACAGCCCGTAGAACGTGACGTAATCGCCGTTGACCTCGACGCCGTTGACCGTTACGTTGGTGTCCCAACCGACGCCGTGGCTGTGGTCGGCGCGCCATACCCAGAAGTTATCGCCTATCACGTCGCTCGAATTTATAACCACGCTGGTGTGCGCGTAGGTGGGCTCGTCGCTGTGTCCGCCCACCCTGAAGAACAGATCGGAAAGGCAGATCGGGTCGGAAGAGTGCCTTGCCGAAGCCCCCTCTTCGCCCACCTCGAGCAGCGTCTGCGAGTGCTTGCCCGCGTCGAAGAGTATGCCGCTCAGTATCACGCCGTCGACGTCGGAGACGCGCATCAGAGTATCGGTGTTTTCGTCGGATATGCGCAGCGTGGCAAGGCCCATGCCGAGCACTATAGTGCCCGCCTTTGTCACCTCTATCGGCTCGTCTATCATATACACGCCGGGCGTAAGTATCAGGTGTTTGCCAGCCGCAAGCGCGGCGTTTATCGTGGAGGCGTCGTCGCGGTCGGCGCGGGCGAGATAGAAGTCGTCGAGGGGGACTATCTCACCCTCGGAGCCGTCCTCGTCCCAGCTGATGCCGGAGGAATTTTCAAGCAGATCGGGCACGAACACGCCGTAACCGTCTTCCGTCTGCACGAGGAAGGGTTTTTCGCGCACGCGCGGCGTGCTCTCTATGTCGGTGACGCGCCTCGAAGGCCAGTCACCGGAAGGTATGGCGCCCTCCACCCCTACATATACCATGTTGAAATTGCTGCCGCTCCATGTATTCCACTCGTCGTTGCGAGAGATCCACTGCTGCTGCGAGCCGGAATTAACCGTGCCCGTAACGCGGCTGTCGGCAAGGAACCCGCCCGACGACCATCCGCCGTACTGGTGCAGCGTAAGGTTGCCCCTTACCATGGTGCGGCGCATGCTCGTAGCCTGCGAAACCGCCCACTGCACGTTGCCCGTCACGGTCACATTTTCCACCGTACGCCAGAAATTGTGCGTTGCGTTGTTGTTGCTTTCGAGGTCGGCATAGACGTGGAAGCCGCCGAGTTTAGTATCGGTGGGCGCAAGCCCCAGGCCTGCCACCGAAGTGTAGTAGCCTTCATAGACGGTGACGTCGTAACTGCCTTCTTCAAACAGCAGCGCATACCTGTCTTCGGTAAACTGCCCGCTCGAAGCTCCGCGCTGGCCTTCGTAGATCTCGTCTATGACGGCCTGCACCTCTTCGGGATCGTCTTCGGGCGAAAAGATCATCGTATTTTCGCCGAACAGCTCCTTTTCGTAGCTGTATACCCTGCTGCCTGTAACGTTGCCGTTTGCCTTGAAGTCTACGCGGTAATACGCCCACAGATCGTCACCGACGTAGCTCTCGCCCTCGTAGTCCTGCTCGACGAGCGTGAACTCGCCGTATGCGGAATTGCCCTTGTAGATATCGTAATATTCCGCCTCGCCGTCGTCGGGCAGCGTTATTTCAACGCCGCCTTCCACCGGTGTGACCTCAGTTTCGTGCACCGGCACCTGAACATCGCCGTTATCGCCGTCTTCGTTTTTGTCTTTGTCGGCACAGGCGAGCAGCGGACAACAGAGGGCAACTGCAAACACAGCCGCACACGCGAAACCAAACCATTTTTTTACTTTACTTTTCATCATCCTTTACCCTTATATTTATTTTAGATCGCATTATAACACACCGAGCGTCCGAAAGCAATGCCTGCCCGCAAAATGCAGGCAGGCAAGTTTTCCCGCGCGGGACAGTTATTCCTGCTGACCCGGGACGTATTCGCCCTGTTCCTGCAGATATTCGAGGGAATATACCCTGACGTAGTCAACCCACATCTCCACGGGCATGTCCTCGTCGGCGGGAGTCCTGCCGCCGTCGAAGTTGCCGCCTATGGCGAAGTTGAGCAGGATGAAGAAATCCTGGTCGTATGGCGATGTTTCCGTAGGGGGCACATCGGTACTGGGGGTAGTAGTCCAGTCCTCAGCCTCGAAGGTATGGTATACGACACCGTCTACCGAGAACGCGAGATATTCGGGCGTCCAGTCGAGCGCATAGACGTGGAAGTCGGTGATGTCGGTACCCTCCTGGAAATAGTAGTTGGCGGAATGGTATCTGTTTGCGTCGCCGTCCTTATAGTGCGCCGCAGATGATGCCTGACCGGGCAGCCTGCCCTTGAGTTCCATTATGTCTATCTCTCCGGAGCGGGGCCAGCCGCCGTAAACACCGTCTTCCGGCATAAGCCAGAATGCCGGCCATATGCCTTCAAGCGCCTCCGTCACCCTGATGCGGGCCTCGAACCTGCCATACGTCTGCGAAAAAATATCCTTCGTCACAAGTTTGGAAGAAGTGTATTTCTTGCCCAGCTCCTCCTGCGTCTGCTCGTCCTCTATCTGAGCGGTGATTATAAGGCAGTCGTTTTCCACGCGCGCGTTCTCCCGGCGGTAGTACTGCTCCTCGTTGTTGCCCCAGCCGGGGTTATTGTACTCCGTGCCGTCGCCTTCCTGGTAATCCCATTTAGAATCATCTACGGCCTTGCCGTGAAATTCGTCGTGGAACGAATAGATGGAATTTTCCTCATTATCGCCCGTATTGCCCGTGTTGCCGTTATCGCCGTTATTGCCGTTATTGTCGGTGCAGGCGGCGGCGCTGAGCGCCAGCGCGGCGGCGAAAACCATGCTTGCGGCGCCTATGAACAGCTTTTTAAGTTTGAGTTTACTCATTGTTTACCTCCGTAGTCGCCCCGGCAGCTTTCTTTTTATCTGCCAGAACATGCCTTATCACAAGGAAATACAGCCATACACCCACGCCGCCGATGCCCGCAATGTCGATGGCCACGATGGCGAAGATCCATGCGGGGAACACGTCGTCGGCTTCGCGCAGGCCAACGTTGGCCTCGAACCTCGAATCATCCGTTTCAAGCGTATTGCCCAGATAGTATGCGTTGCAGTAAGTATAAAGCACGTTCTTTGCCGAGTTGCGCATGTAGTGCGCGGTAGTGGCGTCGTTAAAGTTGATGTTGCCGTAATAATAGCCCGCATTTGTGCCGTTAGGTGTGCCGTTGCCGTCCCACCTGCCGTGCAGCCACAGATCGTTGCCGGCACGGATACCCTGATCGATGCTCATCCAGCCGGTCGAAGTACCGTCGGCATAGTCGGTAACTATAGAACCGCGGAAGCCCCATTCATCGCGCAATATGTCGGTGAGCATGGCCTTGCAGCCGCCCGCCCAGATGGCGCCGATGTTGTTGAACGACGACATCATCGCATTTGCGTGACCGTCTTTTACTACTATCTCGAAAGGCTTTAAGTAAATTTCGCGCAGTGCCTGTTCGGTGAGCCAGGTATAGAGCCCGCCGCGGTCGGTCTCCGTTTCGTTTACGGCAAGGTGCTTTACGTAGCAGTACATACCGTTGGTGAGCGCGCCCGTGGTGGTCTCTGCGCCCATTATACCGCTTAAAACGGGATCCTCGCTGTAATACTCATAGTTGCGGCCGCCGAACGCGCTGCGGTGAATGTTGACCGCGGGAGCATACCAGCCGGAGACGCCGCTCTCGGCGCCCTCGTTGCCTACGGCGAGGCCGAACATGTATGCCATGTTGGTGTTCCATGTAGAGGCTATCACCGTTTCGCCGGGGAACGCCGTCCAGCCTGCGGAGACCGTGGAGGAATTGTTGTTGTTTATGCCGGAGGGGCCGTCGTAGTCGATGCACCTTACCTTGCCTATGCTGCTTATGCCGGCCGTCATGTAGCCGCCGGCAACGACAAGGCGCATGGTGTCGTCCTGACTGAGCTGATCCAGAAGCTCGTCCCATTCGTCGGCCTCATAGTCGCTGCCCAATTTCATAACCAGCTCGTCGTTCATCTCCCCGTTCTCGGAAAGCAGCAGACCGTTATCCGCATTATAAGCAGGCACGGAATCAAATTCCTGCTCTCCGTCGTACCAGCTGGAAGCAACTGTGAATCCCTTTGAACGCGCTCCTTTTTTCGCGGCAGGGAACGTAGCGCCGAAATTCTCTCTCGAAAGATAAGTTATGTCCGCGCCGGTATCGCTGCCGTCGATGGCAACGCCGGCATAGGCAGTGTCGCCGGTGAAACGGTTTTCCACCTTGTTGCCGGTTACGGGATCGTTTTCATACGTTATGCCTGTGCCGTGGTCGTCGACCTCTTCAACGTAATAAGAGATCTCGTCGTTAGCGCAACCGGCAAGCGTGTGCGCATCCGTGCGCAGCGATATGGTGTAGTCTCCCGATTCCACTTCCCAACCGGCAAAGTCGTTGCCGTTGCGGTCGTAGGCGTCGTAAGAGGCCATGTCATACACGTCGAACGTAAAGGTGAGCAGCTCGCTTTCGCCGTGCTTCAAGGGCACGGTGGTCTTGTCGAACGCGGCAAGGTTGAGCGACGCCTTTTCTATTCCGCCCGGGGTATAGGGCGCCGAGTAATACATCTGCAGCGAAACGCTGCCGTCCCTTTCGCCCTTGTTGGTGACGAGCACCTCCACCGTTATCGTGTCGTCTGCTTCGAGCGTGCTGCCCGCTTCGGGCTCTATGCTCTGCACTTCATAGGAAAATTCGGTATAGGAGAGACCGTAACCGAAGGGGTACTGCACGGTGCTGTCGTAATCGATGTATCCCTCTTTCGCGGCGGTTTCGTAGTACTTATAGCCCACATATATGTCTTCGCTGTAATCGATATAGTTATTATCGGAACCCGAATAGCTTGTAACGCCCTGCGAACCGGCATTGACGAAAGCCGGATCGGCAGTAATATCGTAAGGCCAGGTATCCACAGTCCTGCCGGAGGGATTCACATCGCCCTTGAGTATCGAGGGAATGGCCTTGGTGCCGCTCTGGCCGAGCGCGCCGAGCGAAAGCACCGCGTCTATATCGTAAGTTTCCACGAAATCGAGCTGCATTACGTTGCAGGTATCCAAAAGCAGTATAACGTTTTCAAATCCTTGCGCGGTCACAAGCTCGATGAGCGCCTCTTCTTCGGTGCTTATTTCAAGATAGGTGCGCGTTTCGTCCGTATCGGCATCTTTTTTATACTGCCTGGTGGGCAGGTCGCGCCCCTCGCCGCCCAGGCGGCTGATAACTATTATCGCAGTATCGGAAAACGCAAGCGCATCGCTCATCAGCGGGGCATAGTCCGTTACAGAAGGCTCGTACAGACGGTAGAATTCGCTTTCAGAGCTGTTCAGCGAAGAACCGGATCTTCCGTCCTGATATGCCTCCATCATGTCGATTAT
>CALVLW010000010.1 GCA_944341315.1 uncultured Clostridia bacterium | reverse complement strand
CGACCAGCCCGAAAGCCGCCGCGCGGCTCCTTTCGTCCATGCCCGCGATGAACACCTCCGGCCCTTCGTCCGCGGGGAAAGGGACGCCGCTGTTTTCCATGAGCAGCAGCAGCCGCTCCAGCCCGACTGCAAACCCCACCGCGGGAACGGAGCTGCCGCCAAGCTCTTCTATAAGCCCGTCGTACCTGCCGCCTCCGCACACCGTGCCCTGCGCGCCTATGTTGTCCGAAACGAATTCGAACACCGTTTTGGTGTAATAATCCAGCCCGCGCACTATGTCCGCGTCGACGGAAAATTCCAGCCCGCTTGCGGCAAGCAGCTCCTTTACCTTACCGAAATGGTCGGAGCAATCGCCGCACAGATAATCGAGTATGCGCGGCGCGCCGCGCGTTATCGCCTTGCAGCCCTCCTCTTTGCAGTCGAGGATGCGCAGGGGGTTCTTTTCGAACCGCTCGCGGCAGGCGGCGCACATATCGGAAAGGTGCGGGCGGAGATAATCTTTGAGCGCCGCGTTGTAGTCTGCGCGGCAGCTCTTGCAGCCTATGGAGTTTATGTTGAGCTTTACGCCCTTTATGCCCAGCCTGTCCAAAAACAGCGCCGCGCAGGATATCACCTCGGCGTCCGTTTCCGCCCCGGCCGCGCCGTAAACTTCCACGCCGAATTGGTGGAACTCGCGCAGCCTGCCCGCCTGGGGACGTTCGGAGCGGAACGCCGGCGTGATATAAAACATCTTTGCGGGCAGCAGCCCCGCCGCCATGCCGTTTTCGATAAAGGAACGCGCCGCGCCCGCGGTGCCTTCCGGCTTTAACGTTATCGAGCGGTCGCCCTTGTCCTTGAAGGTGTACATCTCCTTGCTGACAATGTCGGTGGTGTCGCCCACGCCGCGCAAAAACAGCTCGGTGTGCTCGAACGCGGGCGTGCGTATCTCCCTTATGTTATAAAGCCGCGCCACCTCGCGCGCGGTGTCTTCGAGATAGTGCCACTTGTAAGCGTCCTGCGGCAGGACGTCCTTTGTCCCTTTGGGTATGTTTATCATATGGGTGCCTCCCGCCGCAAACTCCCGCAAACGCAGGCCGCGGCAACGGAATTTTATTCGTTCTGTTAACGGTTTTACGCTGCTGCCGGTATTTACAGCACGTATTTTTTAAGGTCGCGATTGCCCGACAGCTTTTCCAGATGCTCTTCCACGTACTTTGCGTTTATCTCCACGGGTATCACGGGATAATCGCCGCCGCCCGCGTTGAAGGAGATGTCTTCCAGCAGGTATTCCATTACCGTGTGCAAGCGGCGCGCGCCTATATCTTCGGAAGTGGCGTTAAGCTCTTCGGCGATCGCGGCTATCTTTTCTATGGCGTCGGGCGTGAATTTAAGGTCTATGTTGTCCACGGCGAGCAGCACGGAGTACTGCCGCGTTACGGCGTTTTCCGGCTGGGTGAGTATGGCTATAAAATCCTGTTTGGTAAGGGAGGAGAGCTCCACCTGAATGGGGAAGCGGCCCTGGAGCTCGGGGATGAGATCCTCCACGCGCGAAACGTGAAAGGCGCCAGCGGCAATGAACAGGATATAGTCCGTTCTTACCGGGCCGTACTTCGTCATCACCGTGCAGCCCTCCACGATGGGCAATATGTCCCTCTGAACGCCCTCGCGTGAGACGTCCGCGCCCGAAGAGTTGCCCTTGCCCGCTATCTTGTCTATCTCGTCGATAAAGATGATGCCGTCGTTTTCGGCGCGGCGGATGGCTTCGGCGTTCACCGCGTCGTTGTCGATGAGCTTGTCCGCCTCCTCCGCCATTATTATGTTCACCGCTTCCTTTACGGTGAGCTTGCGCTTTTTGCGCCTGCCGGGCAGGCCCATTTCGCCGAAGATGGAGCCGAGGTCAATGGGCGCGCCGCTGCCCGCGGAAAGTTCGAGCGCCTTGGGGCGGTCGGCAACGTCTATCTCTATCACGGCGTTGTCGTACTTGCCCTCGTGTATGCCGTCGACAAAATTCTGTTCGAACACGTCTTTGGCAAGCTCGCCGCGGTCCTGCTTGTTGTTTTCGGCAAGCACCTTGGCCACCCTGCGCTCCGCGGTTGCGCGGGCGCGGAATTCCACCTCCGCCGTCTTTTCCTCGCGCACCAGCCTGATGGCGCATTCGGCAAGGTCGCGCACCATCGATTCCACGTCCCTGCCCACGTAGCCGACTTCGGTATATTTGGTCGCCTCCACCTTTATGAACGGCGCCTTTACCAGCTTTGCAAGCCTGCGCGCTATCTCCGTTTTGCCGACGCCCGTGGGGCCCTTCATTATGATGTTTTTGGGGGTGATCTCCTCCATCAGCTCGGGCGAAAGGCGGCTGCGCCTGTAACGGTTGCGCAGAGCTATCGCCACGGCCTTTTTGGCCTCGTCCTGGCCTATGATGTATTTATTGAGCTCGTTGACTATCTGTTTGGGCGAAAGATCCATTTTACACCTCTTTTATACCGAAAAAATACCGTATGGTATCGCGGCGGTCATGCGGAATTTTTACACCGTTTCGCATTTGATGTTGTCGTTGGTATATACGCATATCTCGCTGGCTATTTTCAGCGCTTTGGTGGCTATCTCCTCGGCGGAATAGCCGGTGTTCTGTATGAGCGCGCGCGCCGCCGCAAGGGCGTAGTTGCCGCCGCTGCCTATCGCGCACACGCCGCCGTCCGGCTCTATCACCTCGCCCGTGCCCGATACGATGAGCATCGTGTCCTTGTCGGCGACTATCATGAGCGCTTCGAGCTTTCTGGGCAGCTTGTCCGAACGCCAAAGTTCGGCAAGCTCCACCGCCGAGCGCATCAGGTTGCCCGAAAATTTGTTGAGCATGCCCTCGAACTTTTCCGAAAGGGAAAACGCGTCCGAAACGGAGCCCGCAAAGCCGAGCACTACTTTGCCGCCGAATATCCTGCGCACCTTGGTGGCGCTATTTTTGAATATTACGCTCTCGCCCATGCTGACCTGACCGTCGCCGGCGATAGCCGTTACGCCGTCCTTTTTTACGGCGCATATCGTCGTGGCATGAAATTCTACCGACATATCTCTTCTTTATACTCCCTTATGTATTTCAGCGCCCGTTCGGAAAGATACCTGTAACGCTGCTTTTTGTCGCGTATGCCCGTGTCCGCCGCGCCCAACAGCCCGAAGTTGGCGTTCATGGGCTGAAAATCCCCGTTCTCCGCCGCGACATAGCGCGAAAGCGCGCCGCATACGGTAAATTCAGGCGGCAATATGGCCGTTTTACCGCGTAATTTACGGGCGAGATGTATGGCGGCGAGAATGCCGCTCGCGGCGCTCTCCACATATCCTTCCACGCCCGTTATCTGTCCCGCAAAGAACACCTCGGGCGCGGCCTTGAGCGAAAAGTCGGCATTCAGGCAGGCGGGCGAATTTACGTAAGTGTTGCGGTGCATGACGCCGTAACGCAAAAACTCCGCGTTCCTGAGCGCCGGCACGAGCGAAAACACCCTCTTCTGCTCGCCGAATTTAAGGTTGGTCTGGCAGCCCACGAGGTTGTAGGCGCTGCCGCCGAGATTTTCCCTGCGGAGCTGCAGCACGGCGTAGTACGCGCGGCCCTCGCCGTCGCGCAGGCCGACCGGCCTGAACGGCCCGAAGCGCAGCGTGTCCCGCCCGCGCGCCGCCATTACTTCCAGCGGCATGCAGCCTTCGAATATCTCCCTCTTGTCGAAGGAGTGAAGGTCTGCGCGTTCCGCGGAAACGAGCGCGGCGTAAAATTCTTCGTACTCCTCTCCGGTCATGGGGCAGTTGACGTAATCGTCGCCGCCCTTGCCGTACCTGCCGCCCGCGAACGCGCGCGACATGTCCACGCTCTCCGCCGAAACTATCGGCGCGGATGCGTCGTAAAAATGGAGCGCCGAGCCCGTTATTCTTGCTATATCCTGCGCCAGAGCGCCCGCGGTGAGCGGGCCCGTGGCAACGACGCACGGCCCTCCCGGCACGGAAGAAACTTCGCCGCAGACGACGTTAATGCCGGGGTGGCCCTTTATTTTTTCGGTGATATACGCCGAAAATTTATCCCTGTCTACGGCAAGCGCGCCGCCCGCGGGTACGGCGCAAACTTCCGCCGCCTGCATGGTGAGCGAGCCGAGGACGCGCATCTCCTCTTTAAGGAGTCCGCACGCGTTGCCGTATATATCGTTGCTTTTTAGCGAATTGGAGCACACGAGCTCCGCAAAACCGGCGTTTGAATGTGCCGGCGTGAACGAACGCGGCTTTATGTCGGCAAGTTCGACTTCAAATCCCTCTTCGGCCAGCCGCCACGCCGCCTCGCAGCCGGCGAGCCCGGCGCCGACGACCTTAATCCTTTCCATCTTCCGCAGCAGCATCTTCGGGCGCGGGCACGGAATAATCGCACGACTTTTCCGAACACTTTACGTTGCCGCCCTTTTTGACGAGGTAACCCTTGCCGCACTTGGGGCACTTTTCGCCCGTGGGCACGTCCCAGCTTAAAAATTTGCACTCGGGATAGCCCGTGCATCCGTAATATATCTTGCCCTTTTTGGAGCGCATCCTGCGCATGGGTTTGCCGCATTCGGGGCACCTGCCCTCGTTTTTGGCGGATTCGGCGGGCTGTTCGCCGCCTACGGGGCGCTTAGAGCCGCATTTTACGCATTCGAGATACTGCCCGTATCTGCCCTTTTTGACGAGCATTTCGCCGCCGCACTCCCTGCACTTTTCTTCGGATATCTTTGCGTCGATGGGCAGTATGGACGAACATTCGGGATAGTTGGGGCAGGCGAGGAACTTGCCGTATTTGCCGCTCTTTACCACCAAGTTGGCGCCGCACTTGGGGCAGCGCACGCTGGAAACTTCCTGTTCCGATTCCGAGATGATGTTGGAGCAGGCGGGATAGTTGGAGCAGGCAAGGTATTTGCCGTATTTGCCGTTGCGCCTTATCATCGGGTGGCCGCACTTTTCGCACATTATGTCGGTGAGCTCGTCGCCGTCGGTGGACGCGGTTTTAAGCTTTTCCGCAAAGCCGGGGTAAAAGTCCGCTATCAGCTTGTGCCAATCCGTTCCGCCCTCTTCTATCTTGTCGAGGTCGTCCTCCATGCGCGCGGTAAAGCCGACGTCCATTATGTCGTCAAAGTAGTGCACCAGCATGTCGGTTATCTTGTAAGCGACCTCGGTGGGCACCATATACTTGCCGTCCTTTTCCACGTAATGCCTGCGCGTGAGCACGGATATTATGCTTGCGTAAGTCGAAGGCCTGCCTATGCCCTTTTCCTCCATGGCCTTTACCAGCGAGGCGTCCGTGTAACGCAGGGGCGGGCGGGTGAACTTCTGTTCCTTGGAAAGGTCGCGCAGCAAGAGGGCGTCGCCCTCTTTGAGCGGAGGCAGCAGTTTTGCCTCTTCGTCCTCCTCCTTTTCCTTGCCCGCGTCCTGATAGGCCGCGGTATATCCCGCAAACAACAGCGCTTTGCCGCTCGCCTTAAAGGTGTAGCCGGCGCTTTCGGCCTCTATCTGCATGGTGTTGTACTGCGCCTCCGCCATCTGCGAGGCGATGAACCTGTCGTAAACGAGCTTGTATATGTTGTAATGCTTTTTGTCCAGCAGCTTTTTAACGCTTTCGGGCGTGACCGAAAGATTGATGGGGCGTATCGCCTCGTGCGCGTCCTGCGCGCCCTTTTTTGCCGCGTAACGGTTGGGCTTTGCGGGGGCGTACTTTTCGCCGTAAGTCTGCTTTATAAAGTTTATGGCGTTTGCCTGCGCCTCCTCCGAAACGCGCACGGAGTCCGTCCTTATATAAGTTATGAGCGCTATGTGGTCGCCGCCGACGTCCATGCCTTCGTAAAGGTGCTGCGCCACGAGCATCGTTTCGGGCGAGGACATGCCGTATTTGTTGGAAGCGTCCTGCTGCAGCGACGAAGTGGTGAAGGGTGCGGGCGCGTGCTGTTTCGTTACGCCGCTCTTTACCTTCGTTACGGCGAACGGGGCGGCCTTTACCTTTGCCTCGGCCTCGTCCGCGGTCTCCCTGCCTATGCTTTTGCCGCTCTTTTTGAGCTGGCACACGGCTTTGAACGGGGCGTACCTGCTTTCGGTATCCTGCAGGAGGGCGGTCAGGTTCCAATATTCTTCCGGCACGAACGCATTTATCTCGCGCTCCCTGTCCACGATAAGCCTGAGCGCCACGGACTGCACGCGTCCCGCGGAGAGGCCGTTCTGTATCCTGTTGTTGAGCAGCGGCGAAAGTTTGTAACCCACCAGCCTGTCCAGCACCCTGCGCGCCTGCTGCGCGTCCACGAGGTTATAGTTTATCTTTCTGGGGTGTTCCAGCGCGTTCTGCACGGCCTTGGGCGAGATCTCGTTGAACTCTATCCTGTTTTCGCCGTCCGGATCCAGCCCGAGCACCGTCTGCAGATGCCAGCTTATCGCCTCGCCCTCGCGGTCGGGGTCGGTCGCGAGATAGACTTTGCCCGCCTTTTTCGCCTCGGACGCGAGCCTTGCGATTATCTCCTTTTTGCCGGGCGATTCCTCGTACCTCGGTTCGAAGTTGTCCGTTATCCTGACGCCCAGGGTGCGCTCCGGAAGGTCGCGTATGTGTCCGCCCGACGCGTCCACCCTGAATTTGCCTTTGAGATACTTGGAGATCGTTTTTGCCTTTGAAGGCGATTCGACTATTATAAGATCCATATTTTTTCCCTTTGCCGCGCCGCGGCGGGTAAGAATGATTTATCGTTTTATACCGCGCATATGCCGTAGCGGTTGCCGCCGAGGCGGACTATCATGCCCTTTACTTCCAGCGCGGAGAGTTCGGAAAGCAGTTCGTAAGCGGGGCAGCCCACCGCTAAAGCTATCTCCGCGACGTGCGCCGCGCCGTTTTCGCGCAGGACGTTGAGTATCGCGCTTTCGCGCGCGGAGAGTTCTTGCTGCTCCCGCTCCGTACAGTCTAAACCATACGCCGCAAAGATGTCAAGTATATTTTCCGTGAGGTACGCGCCTTTTTTGATGAGCCCGTTGCAGCCCGTGCCGGAAGGTATGCCCGGCGAATAGGGCAGGGCGAATACGTCCTTGCCGTAGCGGAAGGCGTATTCCGCGGTGATGGCGGCGCCGCTCTTTTCGCCTGCGGAGACCACGAGCACGCCCTCCGAAAGCGCCGCGATAAGCCTGTTGCGCACGGGGAACAGATAGGTCTTTGCCGCCGTCTGCGGCAGCTGTTCGCTTATCACCAGCCCGCGTTCCTCCGCCTGTTTATAAAGTTTTGTGCTGCCCGCGGGATAGACGTGGTCCAGCCCCTGCGCGGCAACGAATATCAGCTTTCCTCCCGCAAGGGCGCCGCGCGCGGCGGCGCTGTCCGCGCCTTCGGCCGTGCCCGTCACGACGGCGAACTTCTGCGCCAGCGACTCCGCCATGGAGGAACACAGCTTTAAGACGGGCGCGACGGTGCGGCGGGAGCCCACGACGGCAAACTTGCGCTCTTTGAGCAGCGAAACGTCGCCCTTGCAGTAAAGAACGAGCGGCGGAACGGAAATGGCGCGCAGGCTTTCGGGATAATTTTCCGAAAAGTAAGTAACGCAGCGTATGCCGCGCTTTTCCAGCCCGCCGAGCACCTTCTGCCTGTATCCCGGCGAGAAAAACAGCTCCCTTATTTTATTATATACGCCCTCGCCCAACGTTTTAATCAAAAGTTCTTCGTATTTTTTGCGCGGAGAAGCGTATCTGAAACCGTCCGTAACGCACAGCTTGACCTTGTAAGTCAGCTCTCCGAAGCTGTCGAGCGTTATCGCGTCGAGCTCGTTTTCGTCGTATAACGTCATATCGCGTCACCGTCGAAGCTGCGGTAAGACGCCGCTTCGAGTATGTGCTTGGGCTGTATTTCCGAAGAGTAGTCGAGGTCGGCTATCGTGCGCGCGACTTTTATTATCCTCGTGCGGGCGCGCGCCGAAAGGTGCAGCCGTTCGAACGCGGCGCGCAGCACCTTTTCGCAGCCGGCGTCCAGCCGGCAATAGCGCTTTATCTGCTTTTCGCCCATGTTGGCGTTGTTGCGCACGCCCTCGTCCTTGAAGCGCTCGCGCTGGACGGCGCGGGCCGCCTCCACCCTTGCCTTTACATTTGCGCTCGGCTCCTCCGCGCCCTCCGAGACGAGGTCGTCGTATTTTACCGAATCCACCTCCACCTGCAGATCTATCCTGTCCAGCAGCGGGCCGGAGATCTTGGCGCGGTATTTTTTTATCTGCGCGGGCGTGCAGGTGCAGGTAAGCTCCGCCGAGCCGTAATTGCCGCACGGGCAGGGATTCATGCTGGCGCACAGCATAAAGTCGGCGGGGAAAGTTGCCGTGCCGCCCGCTCTCGTAACGGTTATCTGCCTGTCCTCCAGCGGCTGGCGCAGCGCTTCCAGCGCGGAGCGGGTGTATTCGGGCAGCTCGTCCAAAAAGAGCACGCCGTCGTGCGCCTTGGATATCTCGCCGGGGCGCACGCGGTTGTTTCCGCCGCCGCACAGCGAAACGGTGGTGGCGGTGTGGTGCGGGGTGCGGAAGGGGCGCAGCGTTACTATGCCCTCCTCCGAAAGTTCGCCCGCGACTGAGTGTATCTTGGTAACTTCCAGCGCCTCTTCGAACGTCATATCGGGCATTATCGTGGGCAGGCACCGCGCGAGCATGGTCTTGCCCGTGCCGGGAGGCCCCACGAGCAGCACGTTGTGCCCGCCCGCGGCGGCTATTTCCAGCGCGCGCTTTGCTATGCGCTGGCCCTTTACGAACGACAGATCGCAGTTGTAATCCCGCTCCCGCCGCACGCTTTCGTAGCTGCGGTGGGCGACGGGCGTAAACGTCATCTCGCCGCTCAGAAAGCCCGCCACCTCTTTAAGCGATCGCAGCGCGTAGACCTCCGCGCCCTCGATAAAGCTCGCCTCGTTGGCGTTCACCGCGGGAATGACGAATTTTTTGAAGCCGCGCGCCTTTGCCGATATCAGCATGGGCAGCATGCCCGTTACCGCGCGCAGCCCGCCGTCCAGCGCAAGTTCGCCCAGGAACACCACGCCGTCCGTGTCGTAAGGCAGCTGGTCGCTCGCCTTTAATATGCTCACGGCGATGGGCAGGTCGTAATGCGAGCCCTCCTTTTTTATGTCGGCGGGCGCAAGGTTTACCGTTATCTTGCTTACGGGAAAGCGCATCACGCTGTTCTTTATCGCAGAGCGCACCCTCTCCTTGCTCTCCTTTACGGCGGCGTCCGGCAGTCCCACGAGGTCGTAAGCCACCATGCCCTTGTTTATGTCCGTCTCCACCTCTACGGGCACTCCTTCCAGCCCGTGGAGCGCAAAACTTATCACCTTAGAAAGCATAAAGCCTTCCCCCTTTTGTAAGTATCACACAGCGTTATAACTGCCGGGCGGCACGATCACGAAGCCGCAGGCAAAAATTTCCCGTTAAAATCAAAAGGAACCCGAAATTCAGGTTCCTTTTCGAGCTTATTTAATTTCGGCTATCTTTGCAGCCTTGCCGGTGAGCCCGCGCAGATAATAGAGCTTGGCCCTTCTTACCCTGCCGCGCTTTACCACGGTGATGGACGCGATCTTGGGCGAGTGAACGGGGAACGTCCTCTCCACGCCAACGCCGAAGGAAAGCCTTCTTACCGTAAAGCTCTCCCTTATGCCGCCGTGCTTTTTGGCTATCACGACGCCTTCGAAGTTCTGGATCCTCTCCTTGGTGCCCTCGATTACCTTGAAGCCCACCCTTACGGTGTCGCCTACGTTGAACGCGGGCACGTTCTCCTTCATGCCTTCCTTTTCTATCGCCTCTATAAGACCTTTCATTGCAATCCTCCAAAAGGCGCAAACGCTTTGCCCGCGCCCCGTTTAACTTATTACGTTGAACATTCTACCAAAGCCCGCAAAAAAAATCAAGCTTTTTTGCGTATGGTTTTGTGAAATTTGCGATACACCCCTCGTTCCGCCCCTCGGGAGCCATTCCATATATATAATATATGGCTCCGCGGCGTTCAGTCCGCCTCGAACGCGCTCACTATGTGGTTGAGCCGCCTGCCCTCCACCTCGATAACGTCGAAGCGCACCACGCAATCCATCTCCCTGTCGGCAAAATAACAGCGCGCGGCGTCTATATAACGGCGCTGCCGCTGCCTGCCAACCGCCTCGCTCGGGGCGCCGAACACGTCCGTAAGGCGCGCCTTTACCTCCACGAACGCCACGACGCCGTCCGCGGTGGCTATTATGTCCACTTCGCCGAAGGGGTTCCGCCAATTGCGTTCGAGTATCTTGTATCCCTTCCGCTTTAAGTAACGCGCCGCCGCGTTTTCGCCCTTCCTGCCGGTGCGGCGGTCGGCGGCGTTCTTTTTTTGCGCGGCGGTCTTTTTTTTCATATCCATTTTTTTGTAAAACTCCTGCGGTGGATGGGGCATAGTCCGCACTCTTTTATTGCCGCGATATGCTCCGCCGTGCCGTAACCTTTGTTGCGGTCGAAGCCGTAAGCGGGGTAAAGCTCCGCATATTTATCCATGAGCGCGTCCCTGTAAACTTTGGCGAGGACGGAAGCCGCGCCTATGCCGTAACAGCTTGCGTCGCCGCCCACCACGGAGCGCTGCGGGATATCTATGTCAAGCGTCATGTTACCGTCGGTGAGCACGAAATCCGGCCGCACCGAAAGGCTTTCCACCGCGCCCTTCATGCACAGCCGCGTGGCCTGCAAAATATTTATCTCGTCTATCTTTTGCGGCTGAACGCAGAATATGCTGAACGAAACGGCGGAAAGGCGGATGAGCGTGCTCAGCTTTTCGCGCTTTTTTGCGGACAGTTTTTTGCTGTCGTCCACGCCCTCTATAACTTCGTGCGCGGGCATTACGACCGCGGCGCACACCACCGGGCCGGCAAGCGGCCCCCTGCCGACTTCGTCCACGCAGCACACGTTGGCAAAGCCGCGCGCGCGCAGTTCGTTTTCCAAAGCAAATTTATCCATAATGCTGCATTGTCTGCGGCATATTGCCGCACGTTTTTCAAAAATCCGCAGATTTCAAGTCCTCTTCGCCGTCGAGGTCGAGCTTGCCCAGCCTGCCCTTGCGCAGATCGTCTATAAGCGCGCGGCAGGCGCGGTCGTAATCGTATTCCCCGCCGCGGAGCACCAGCCCCCTGCGCGCGCATATACCTTCGAGCATGGCAAGCGGAGAGGAAAAGTCCTCCGTGCCGTAACGTTCTTTAAGGCGCTGCGGATATCTTTCCGCAAGGTCTGCAAGCAGGGCGAGGGCGAGCTCGCCGAAGTCGAGGATGTCGTCGTTTATGCTGCCAACGTAAGCGAGCCGCCTTGCGTAAGTCTGATTTTCGAACGCGGGCGGCATCGTGCCGGGGGTATCCAGCAGCTCGAAGCCTTCCAGCCTTATCCACTGTTTGCCGCGCGTAACGCCCGCCTTGTTGCCCGTTACCGTGCGCTTTGCGCCCGAGAGCAGATTTATTACCGTGCTCTTGCCGGTGTTGGGCACGCCGAGCACCATAAAGCGGAAGGTGCGCTCGTACCCCTTTGCAAGGGCGCGCTCGCGCTTTTCGCGCACCACTCCGGCGCACGCCGAAAGCAGCGCCCTGCGGCAGCCGCTCTGCGTGGCGTTGAGCGCCACGGCCGCCCCGCTCTTTGCGCGTATGAGTTTTGCCGCCTCCTCCGCGTTCTCCGCAAGGTCGGACTTGTTGAGCACGTAGAGCACGGGCTTGCCCGAAAACACCTTTTTGAGTTTGGGGTTGAACGAAGACGCGGGGCAGCGCGCGTCGAGCACCATAACGGCGCCGTCGCACAGCGCGGCGTTTTCGCTCATCATCCGCATTGCCTTGGTCATATGCCCGGGAAACCACTGAATGGTACGCATCACGCTCCTCCTTGCGCGTCGGAATGCCGCGCGTTCCGCCTATCCGATAAGGTCGGGGCGGTTCTTTTTAGTTACGAGTTCGGATTGGGCGCGCCGCCACTTTTCCACCTCGCCGTGGTTCCCGCTGAGGAGCACCTCCGGCACGGCGACGCCCTTATACACGGCGGGCCGGGTGTACTGCGGATATTCCAGCATCCCGCCCGCAAAACTTTCGTCTTTAAGGCTCTCGCCCGATATCACGCCGTCCACGTAGCGCGCCACGCAGTCGCACACCACCATCGCGGGCAGTTCGCCGCCGGTGAGCACGTAGTCGCCTATCGACATCTCCTCGTCGATATACATGTCTATCACGCGCTGGTCGCCGCCCTCGTAATGCCCGCAGAGCAGCAGAAGGTCGGACTTTTCCGAAAGTTCCGCCGCCACCTGCTGCGTAAACTTTCTGCCGCGCGGCGACATGAATATGCGGTGCGCCGCGTGCCCGGGATCGAGCGCCTCTATCGCGGAGCCGATGGGCTGCGGCATCATCACCATGCCCGCGCCCCCGCCAAAGGGATAGTCGTCGCACTTTAAGTGCTTGTTTTGCGCATAGTCGCGGATGTTTACCACGTTTATGTTTAATTTTCCGCCGTCCACCGCCCTGCCTATCACGCTCTCTTTAAGCGGCGCGAACATCCCGGGGAACAGCGTTAAAATGGTGATATTCATAGCTCTTTTCCGCTTAAAGCAGGGCGACCTCGTTAAAACGCCGCCCGTTCACCGTAACGACGCCAGCCTGCGTGTCCACGGAGATTATCACGCCGTCCGCCGCGGGGAACAGCACCGTCTTGCCGCCGACGAGCGCGGAATACACGTCGGTGCGGGCGGGGGTGACGTCAAGCACCTCGCCCAGAACCTCGCCTTCGTCCGTGACCAGCTTGCAGCCTATCACGTCGGCTATATACACCCTGTCTTCGGGCAGTTCGGGCATGTTTTCGCGGTCGGCAAGCACTTCCTGCCCGCGCAGAAGTTCCGCCGCGTTCCTGTCGGCAACGCCGCGCAGCGTAAGGTATGCGTAACCGCCCGCCGCCCTGCACGCAAGCACCTTGTATTCGGCGCCGCCTATGCTTACAAAGGGAAACGCGCCGATATCTTCGGGCGAGTCCGTCTGCGGCATCACCTTTATTTCGCCGCGGATACCCTGCGGTTTGAGCACCGTTCCTATAATGAGATACTTTTTCATTCCGTCTCCGTTAAAGTTCCGTACTTTTGCAAAAAGGCCGTGCCCGAAAGCACGGCCGGAATTACAGATTCAAGGACGTATATGCCGCAGACAACGGCAAAGGATTCAGTTTTCGGCTGCTTCCTTGCCCTTGATCTCCACGGCGTACTTTTTTGCGCCCTTGGGCGTTGCCGCCTTTACGAGCGTGCGCAGCGCCTTGGCTATCTTGCCCTGCTTGCCTATCACTTTGCCCATATCGGAATCTTCGAGCAGAACGGTTATCTCGACGACGTTCTCCTTTTCCTCTTCCTTATATTCTACGGCGTCCCTGTGTTCGGCAAACTGCTCTACGATGTATTTTACGAGTTCGAGCATATCGCTATCCTCCCTGCCTGAGCGTTCCGAGCCGCGTCAAGGCGTCAGTCCTTCTTCTTTTTCTTGTCGTTGGTCTTGGGCGCGGACATTTTTGTGCTCTTTTCCATCGCGCGCGCGTTAACGAGGTAACTCTTTACCGTTTCGGTGGGCTGAACGCCGTTTGCCAGCCACTTTTTGGCCTTTTCGGCGTCGATGACTACCTCTGCGGGGCTCTTGAGGGGATCTACGTAACCGATCTTGTCGATGTATTCGCCCGAGCGCGCCTTTCTGCTGTCGATAACGACGATGCGGTAGAAGGGGGACTTTTTGTCGCCCATTCTGGTGAGTCTCATTTTAACTGCCATTTTTTGTATCTCCTTAAAATTTTGAAATTTTACGTTTTTATCTTACCGCTTAAAAAGGCAGGCGCCTTTTTCCGCTTTTAAGCTGTTTCATCAGCGTCTTTACCTGCTCGAACTGTTTGAGCAGCTGGTTTATCTCCTGCACGGTAGTGCCCGAACCGGCGGCTATGCGCCGCTTGCGCGAGGCGTTTACGATAACGGGATCTTCCCGCTCCTGCCGAGTCATGGACAGGATGATTGCCTTGGTGCGCTCTATCCTGCTCTCGTCCAGGTCGCCCGCCTTTATCTTTCCACCCACGCCCGGGAGCATGGACACGACCGACTGCAGCCCGCCCATCTTTTTCATGCTTTCGAACTGCACGAGGTAATCTTCGAGCGTGAACGAATTTTCGCGCAGCTTCTGCTGCATTTTTCGGGCGTCCTCTTCGGTAACGGCCTGCTGCGCCTTTTCGATGAGAGTGAGCACGTCGCCCATGCCGAGTATGCGCGAAGCCATCCTGTCGGGATAGAACGGCTCGAGATCGGAAAGCTTTTCGCCCGTGCCTATGAACTTGATGGGCTTGCCCGTTACCGCCTTTACGGAAAGGCAGGCGCCGCCGCGGGTGTCGCCGTCGAGCTTGGTAAGGATGACGCCCGTTATTTCCAGCCGGGAGTTGAACGTCTGCGCGACGTTCACCGCCACCTGGCCCATCATGGAATCGACGGTGAGCAGTATCTCGGCGACTTCGACGGCTTTGCAGATGTCTTCGAGCTCCTGCATAAGCTTTTCGTCTATCTCCAGCCTGCCCGCCGTATCGAGTATAACGGTGTCGAACCCCTGCGAACGCGCGTATTCCACCGCCTCTTTCGCGGTCTTTACGGGGCTCTGCGTGCCCCTTTCGAACACCTCCGCGCCCGCGTTTTTGCCCACCACTTTAAGCTGGTTTATCGCCGCGGGGCGATAGACGTCGCCCGCCACCAGAAGGGGGCGCTTGCCGTTCTTTTTAAGGTAGACCGCCAGCTTGCCGCACAGCGTGGTCTTGCCCGCGCCCTGCAGGCCGCACATCATTATAACCGTGGGCGGCTTGCTTGCCACCGCAAGCTTGGCGTTGGAAGAGCCCATAAGCGCGACGAGCTCGTCGTTTACTATCTTTATCACCTGCTGCGCGGGGTTGAGGCTTTTGATTATCTCCTGCCCCACCGCCTTTTCCGAAACGTCCGCGCAGAACTTTTTGGCGACCTGTATATTGACGTCGGCTTCCAGAAGAGCAACGCGCACCTCGCGCATGGCCGTCTTTATTTCCAGCTCCGTAAGCCTGCCGCGCTTGGTCAGCTTGGAAAATATATGATTCAGTCTTTCCGAAAGTGAGGAAAACGCTCCCATATCACTCCTTGTCGTCCTTTTTGCACAGCGCCTCCGCCTCGGCGGAGTGGTCGCCGTGCAGTATGCCGAGCAGCTCCTTTATATCCGCCTCCGCCCCGGGATGGGCAGATACGTAATTTTCCGCCCAGCGCTCCGCCGCGGAAAGCATAAGCGACAGCGCCGTGGCGTTCACGCGAACTATATGCGAAAATTTAAGCTTTTCTTCGTACTCCTCCAGCTGTCTCTTTGCCGAAGCCAGACACTCCGAAACGCCCTGCCGCGAGATGCCCTTTGCCTCCGCTATCTCCGAAACGGTCAGATCGAGGTTGAAGAACATGTCAGTTATCTCGCGCTGGGTGGGCGTGAGCAGCGGCGAATAGATGTCCCACAGTCTTAAAAATTTTATGTCTGCCATAGGCGCACGCCCCCTTAACGGATTACAGTTTACCACTCCGCCGCACGCATGTCAAGCAATTTTACTTGACAATCTTGCCGCCGCGGAAAAAGCCGGCGCAAACGCTGTTATTAAATTACAAAGCGATTTATTTTTTAACAATAACGCGCGGCGGGCAAAGCCGTGCGGCACCCGCGTTGACACGGGCGGGCAGGTATGCTAAAATAACGGCGTATTGCGGCCGCAGCGGCCGGGAGAAAACGTAAGGTAGAAAAATAATATGCGTAAAGTGATAGACGGCGTGGCATACGATACGCTAACTGCCACCATCGACAAAAAATTCACGTTCGGCGCGCCCGGCGACGCCAACGGTTACGAGGAGACGCTGTACGTCACCAAAGAAGGCAGGTTCTTCGTTTATACTTACGGCGGAAAAAAGTCGAAGTATCCCGAAGAGAACATCGTTCCCATCGAGCGCGAACACCTTAAAGAATGGGTGCTTTCGCGCGGGCAGACCAAATGACGCCACGAAAAACGCAGGCCGCGCGGCTTTCAGCCGCGCGGCCGTTTATTTTTTTCCTCTTCTTCCCGCTCCCGCTCTTTTTCTTCCCGCTCGTCCGCGGCCGCGGAGAGCCTTTTCGCCAGCTCTTCGAGCTTTTCTTCCGTAAGGCCGTCTTTAAGCCCGTCCACCCTGCCGTAGACCGCTTTGTCGTGATGTATCGCCATATCCGCCCCTCATATCTCTATAAGGAAGCCCACGCCGCGCAAAGCCTCCTCTATCCCGTCCAGCGCGCATTCGTCCGCCGCCGTGACCGTGTGGTAGTGATAACCGTCCGTTACCGCCATCAGCGGCTTGGACGCGCCGCTCACGAGCGAACGGTACAGCTCTTCGACGTGCGTGCCGTTGTAAAGTTCCAGGCGGGCGGCTATCCTGCCGTAAACGCGGTGGTTGACGAAGATATCCTCTACCCTGCCGCCGAGCGAGATTATCAGGTTACCCTCGTCGAGGATCTGTTCGAGGGTGTGCCTGCACTTGAACACGCGCGAAGCGGCGGGCTTTTTTACGGCGAACATATAGCCGCGGTTGGTGGATATTATCCCGTAACCGCCGCCCCGCAGTATGGCTATGTCCTGCACTATGACCTGGCGCGAAACGCCCAGCTTTTCCGCAAGAACGGCGGCGGGCAGGGGATTGTCGCTGTTGCCCACTATCGCAAGAATCTCTTCGCGGCGCTTTTCCGCCTTCATCTCTCACCTCGCAAAATAAATGATCCGACCGCATATATGCGGCGTTCAGTCCAACGGACGCAGATTTTTAAGCGACAGGTCGAGCACCCGCGCCGAATGGGTGAGCGCGCCGCTGGAAACGAAATCCGCCCCCACTTTTTTTATGTTTTCCACGTTTTCCGCGGTCACGTTGCCGCTTATCTCCGTTACCGCCCTGCCCGCTATCAGCTTTACTGCCTCCGCCATGTCGGAAACGGACATGTTGTCGAGCATTATTATGTCCGCGCCCGCCTCCACAGCCTCGCGGCACATTTCGAGGTTTTCCACCTCGACCTCTATCTTGCGGACGAACGGCGCATATTCCCGCGCCATTTTTATCGCCTTTGCAACGCCGCCCGCTGCGCCTATGTGATTGTCTTTAAGCAGTATCCCGTCCGAAAGGTTGTAGCGGTGATTGCAGCCGCCGCCCACCTTTACGGCGTATTTTTCGAACACGCGCATGTTGGGCGTGGTCTTGCGGGTATCCAGCAGCCTCGTTTTGCAGCCTTCGAGCAGCTTTACCATCGCGCGCGTGGCCGTAGCCACTCCGCTCATGCGCTGCAGATAGTTTAGCGCCGTGCGTTCGCCCGACAGTATAACGCGGATATCGCCCGTTACTTTGGCTATATATTGCCCCTTTTTCACCTCGTCGCCGTCCTTTGCGAACGGTTCGACCACTGTCGATTCGTCCAGCAGGGCAAAGGTGCGCGCAAATACGGCAAGGCCGCATACGACGCCGTCCTGCTTGCATATGAGGTCCGCCGTGCCCCGCCTCTTTTCGGGCATCACGGCGTTGGTGGTCACGTCTTCGCTCGTGATGTCTTCGGCAAGCGCCAGCTTTATCAGTTCGTCGGCGTGCAGCCGTTCAGTTACGGGGTTGTTCATTTTCTGCCTCCTTTATGGCTTCGAGCACTTTGTTTTTATAGCTTCTGAGCAGCGCGGGCACGTTGGAATACTTTTCAAGGTCGAGCGCCTCCTCCGCCGCGCGCGCCGCGTTAAGGTCTATGCGCGAATAGTTTGCCGCCACGTCCTTTGCCGCGCGCTTTGCGAATATCAGGCTTTCGAGCAGGGAATTGGAGGCAAGCCTGTTTGCTCCGTGCACGCCGTTGCAGCACGTTTCGCCCACGGCGTAAAGCCTTTTCATCGTAGTCCTGCCCTCGAGGTCGGAGCGGATGCCACCCATAAAGTAATGCTGCGCCGGCACGACGGGGATACATTCGCGGAACACGTCGAACCCCTCGTCCAAACAGCGCTGCACTATCGAGGGGAAGTGGCTTATCACCTCCTCCCTGGGGATGGGGCGCATGTCCAGCCAGACGTGCTCCGTGCCGTCCTTTTTCATCTGCGCGAGGATGTTTTTCGTTACCACGTCGCGCGGCTGCAATTCGTCGCAGAAGCGCCTGAAATTTTTGTCGAGCAGCACGGCGCCCTCGCCGCGGACGCTCTCCGAAATGAGGAACCGCCTGCCCCGCTCCCGCGTGTAAAGCGTGGTGGGATGTATCTGTATATAATTTATGTGGTCCACCGCCACGCCGTGGTCCAGGCATATCGCCAGAGCGTCGCCCGTGAGTATGCGGAAGTTGGTGGAATTTTCGAACACTCCGCCCAGGCCGCCGGAGGCGAACACCGTGTAATCGGCGTAAAGTCTGTAAAGTTTGCCGTTTTTGCTGTCCTTTGCCACCACGCCGAAGCACTCGTTGCCGCGGCACATTATGTCCGCCACGGTCACGTAGGGCACCACCAGCACGTTGGGCAGCGAGCGCACTTTGCGCATCAGGCGGGTGGTTATCTCCCTGCCCGTGCAGTCTTCATGAAAGCATATCCTGGGGCGGGAATGGCCGCCTTCGCGCGTGTAGGCGAGCGAGCCGTCGGCGTTCCTTGCAAAACGCACGCCGCAGGCGATAAGGTCGTCGATCAGTTCCTGCGAGTTCCTTATCATGCACTCCACCGTGGCGGGATCGTTTTCGTAATGTCCCGCGCGCATCGTGTCCCGGAAATAACCTTCGTAATCGGCGTCGTCCACCAGCCGGCATATCCCGCCCTGAGCAAGATAACTGTCCGACTTGTCGGGCGTGTCCTTGCAGATGACGAGTATCTTTTTATCCCGCGGCAGGTTGAGCGCGCAGTTCAGCCCCGCCACCCCCGCGCCGACTATCACGACGTCGTAATATTTTTCGAGTTCGATCATAAACCCTCCCTGAAAACGCGCGCCGGGCAAGAAAAACGCCGCGGCGCTCCAGGCCGCGGCGATCTCAGCCGTTCGGGCGGTAAATGCGGCCGGCAACAAGCCGCCCGCCACCAAACCCCGAAAGAACAGACGTGCGGCAGGAAATACACCTGCGCCGCAGCCGCCCAAAGTTGCGGAAAGCTCCGCCCCGTAAAAGACGGGCAATACACCCGCGTCCTTTAAGATTGAGCTTAGTTTACACCAAAACTTTACACCTGTCAAGTTATGTGTAAAGTTTTTTGAAAAACCCGTATTTGAAACTTTTTAACACTTTTATGACATCCGTTAAAGCCCGCCCCGCCCTTTCGACCTTTTGCCGCATAAAACGGCAAAACGGCGCGCGCATATGCGCGCAGAAAAAGTATAAGATATAAGACAGAAACATTGCGGAGGTGATATATGAAACTTTCCGAACTTTTCGGCAAGGAAGTGGCCGCCGAAAGCGGCGGCAGGCGCGGCTGGGTGCGCGGAGTGCTGGGCACGGCGGGAGTGCCGCGGTTTTTGCTGTGCTTCGACGGCGAAGAGAGGGAATTTACGGTGGACCTGTGCCGCGCCCGCACGGAGGGCGAAAGGATAATTTACGGCAGCGGCGCTGCGGCAAAGCGCGCGTGCGCGCAGCTGCGGCCGGGCACCCCGGCCTTTACGGAGAGCGGCAGGTTTTTGGGCAGGCTGAACGACATAGAATATAACGACGCCTCCGCGCGGTGCCTTATCGGCAGAAAAAAATTCCGTGCGGAGGACGTGTCTTTCGGCGACGTGCTGATAGTAAGGCAGCCGCGCACCCTTAAACAGGACGTTACGGACGAAAGCGGCGTAGTGCTGAAAAAGGGCGCCGCGCTCAGCGGCGACAACCTGCGGCGCGCCGCCGAGGCCGGGCAATACGTTCAGGCGCAGCTGAAAAGCATTTAGAGCCCGTACTTTGCCATAAGTTTAAGCAGGCTGTTGAAGCTTTCGTTGAGGCGCTCGTTGTCGGCGGAGGAGAGCTCCGGCTTGGCTTTAAGGGACGTAAGCGCCGACTTTATGCGCTCCGCCTCCTGCCTGTCGCCCTTGCCCAGCCCCTTTGCGAGCAGCTTTTCCGTGACGGACAGCGCGTGTTCCGTGCGCACGTTGGGCTTTGCCGGGCACGCCTCCCGGACGAAGCAATCGGCGGGCGGAGCGGGCTGCGCGGCAACGCGCGGCTTTGCGCGCCTCGGGCGGGAGAGCAGCACCAGAAGGCCGTATAAAAGGTAGCCCGCGCACCAGAACGCTGCGGCGAGCAGCAGCGAAAACGAGGCGGGGTATTCCATAAGCGCAAACGACAGCGTTACGGCGGAGAACGCGTTAACGAGGGCGAAGAACGGGCGCTTGCCCGCACGGCGGAACGAGTCGTTTGCCAGCGCGAGCACTACCGCCGCGACGGCGAGCAGGGCGAACGCGCCCCAGCACGCGAGTATCGCGGCCTCCGCCCGCAGCGAGGATACCGTTTTGTAAACTGTTTGGAAAAATTCGGTCATGGCAGACAGAATTATAGCCCCTCTGCCGCGCAAACGGGCGGATATATTGCCGAAATACCGCAGGTTTTGCCGAATCCCCGTTGACAGCGGGCGGCGGCGGTGCTATACTGTAATAAAATACTGCGAGGTGATACCGTGCAATACGAAAGAGCGGAAAAGGGCGACCTCCCCGTGCTTGCGGTGTGTTACGACTTCGACCGCACGCTCACGCCCGGCGACATGCAGGCGCAGGGCTTTATACAGTCCGTCGGCGCCGACGTGAACGAGTTCTGGCGGCAGTCGAACGAGTTTGCCCTGAACAACGACATGGACATGAACCTTGCCTACATGCTCGCCATGGTAAAGCGGGCGCGGGGCAAGTTTTACGTAACGCGCGAAGCGCTTAAAAGCTACGGCGCAAAGATAAAACTTTACGACGGCGTCGCCGATTGGTTCGGCCGCATAAACGCCTACGGCGCCGGCCGCGGCGTTGCCGTGGAACATTACGTGATCTCCTCCGGCATAAAGGAGATGATAGAGGGCACCGCCGTTGCGGGCGAGTTCGCAAAGATATACGCAAGCTCGTTCGCCTACGACGAATACGGCGCCCCCGAGTGGCCCGCGCAGACGATAAATTACACCAACAAGACGCAGTTTTTGTTCCGCATAGAAAAGGGCTGCCCGGACATAAACGACCACGAGGGCGTAAACCGTTACTTCCCGCCGGAAAAGCTGCGCGTGCCCATGCGCAACATGGTGTACATAGGCGACAGCGACACCGACATACCGTGCATGAAGCTCGTAAATTCGGCGGGCGGGCACGCGATAGGCGTCTACGGCCCGCAGGCGGGGCCGGACAAGGTGTATGCGCTTATGGCAAACGACCGCATAAGATATTACGCCCCCGCCGACTACCGCGAGGGCAGTAAGCTGGATATACTGCTCAAAGCCATAATAGACAAGACCGCCGCATACGAAAAGCTGGAGAGCGCGCACGTGCGCGACCTGGAAAATATGCGCGCGGCGACGGGCAAACGGTAAACGTATCCTTGCTTTGCGCGCGGATATGTGATAAAATACGATAAAAGCAACAAACTTAACGAGGAAGAATACAATGAGGATAGTTTTTTTGGGCGACTCGATAACTGACAGCGGCCGCGACCGCAAAGACGACAAGTCGCTGGGAAGCGGATACGTAAAGATACTCGCGGACAAGCTGCGCCCCATATACCCGGACACGGACATAGAACTTTTCAACAGGGGCGAAAACGGTTTCGAGGTGCACGACCTTTTGGAAAACGTGCAGCGCGACGTGCTCGACCTGCACCCCGACGCGGCGGTGATACTAATAGGCATAAACGACCTGAGGCACAAATTTGCCTACGACAGGGAGCTCGACCTTGAAAAGCTCGGAAAGGATTACAGGCAGCTGCTTTCCGCAATAAAGCAGGCGGGCATAACGCTCATATGCCTGGAACCCTTCCTTTTGCCCGCGCCGGACAAGCTGCGCATGCGCCCGCTGTTCAACAGGCAGCTCAAAGTAATGCGCGAGGCGGCGCTGGAACTTGCAGACGAGTTCGTCGCTTACGACGAGATGTTCAACGGCCTGACCGAATCCATACGCTACACAGAATATTCGGCGGACGGCATACACCCCACGCACAGGGGTTCGCGCCTGATAGCCGACAACGCCATAAAGGCGATAAGAAAACACCTTATTTAAGGCATATATGCGCACGAAAACGGCGCCGCATCGCGATGCGGCGCCGTTTTTATTTTTATGTCGTACGGTTCATATGCGCGCCGCGCCCGACTGCGCCGCTGCCAGCGCAACCGCCTTTGCCACCTCCGCGTGGGCGTTTTCGTCGAAGGCGTAAGGCAGGATGTAGTCGGCGGAGAGCTCCACGCCCACGCAGTCGGCTATCGCTCGGGAGGCGGCGGCCATCATCTCGAAGTTTATGTCCCTAGCGCGCACGTCGAGGGCGCCGCGGAACAGGCCGGGGAACACGAGCACGTTGTTTATCTGGTTGGGATTTTCCGAAGAGCCGGTGCCCACCACCTCCGCGCCCGCTTCCAGCGCGTCCTTGCGCGAGATCTCCGGCACGGGGTTGGCGCAGCTGAAAACTATTGCGCGCGGCGCCATGCTCCGCACCATCTCCCTGCTTACGCAGCCGGGGGCGGATACTCCGATAAAGACGTCGGCGCCCTTCATGGCGTCGGCAAGCGTGCCTTTCAGCCCGCGCGCGTTGGTAACTTCCGCCACGGCGGCCTGCACGGGATTGAGCCACGCCTCTCCCCTGCACACGACGCCCGCCTTGTCGCACAGCACGATGTCGCCCACGCCGAGCCTGAGCAAGTATCTGGCAATGGCGATGCCCGCCGCGCCCGCGCCGTTTATAACCACTTTAAGGGCGGAAAACTCCTTTTCCACCACCCTTGCGGCGTTGATGAGCGCCGCCGCCATGACCACGGCGGTGCCGTGCTGGTCGTCGTGGAACACGGGTATATCCAGCTCCTTTTTTAACCTGCTCTCTATCTCGAAGCAGCGGGGAGCGGCTATATCCTCGAGATTTATGCCGCCGAACGAACCGGATATCAGCTTTATCGTATGCACTATCTCGTCCACGTCCTTGGACTTTATGCAGACGGGAAAGGCGTCCACGTCGCCGTAGGCCTTGAACAGCGCGCACTGGCCCTCCATTACGGGCATGCCCGCCTCCGGCCCTATGTTGCCCAGCCCCAGAACGGCGGTGCCGTCGGTTATCACGGGCACGGTGTTCCACCTGCGGGTGAGTTCGAAACTCTTTTCGGGATCGGCCTTAATGGCAAGGCAGGGCTCCGCAACTCCGGGCGTATAGGCAAGCGAAAGCGCCTCGCGGCTGTCCACGGGCACGCGCACCTTAGTTTCTATCTTACCGCGCCATTCGGCGTGCTTTTTAAGCGATTCCAGCCTGTAATTCATATCGGTTCACCTCTTTTGCTTTCTCAACGATATTTTACCACCTGCCGCGCGCTTTGTAAAACAAAACGGCGGACTAATTTTTCGCGCGGCGCCGCGCCTTGAACCGAAGCACCGATTTATAAATTTCGCCCACCGCCACCACGGACAGGGAAAGGGCGGCGACTATTGCCCATTGAACGCCGCTTAAAGGGGTAAGCGAAAACGCGGACGCGAACGGCGGGACCACGCAGAGCAGAACGTTTACCGCCACGCCCGCCGCCACCGTTGCAAGCAGCACCTTGTTTTGCGAAAGCCCCCTGAACGCCGAGGCCCGCTCCGAGCGGGTGTTAAGGGCGTGGAAGAGTTCCAAAAACGACATCGCAAGGAAAGTCATCGTGCAGGCGGCCCCGCCGCCCCATACGCGCAGCGACGCCACGAACAAGCCGAGCGTTGCGGCGGTCATATACAGCCCGAAGAACAGCACGCCCGACATTGCCTGGCGGGAAAACATTGCCCGTTCCGCCCGCTGCGGCGGGCGCGACATGGCGCCGTCGTCTATCCTTTCGCAGCCCAGCGCGAGCACGGGGAAGCTGTCGGTTATCAGATTTATCCACAGCAGCTGCGTGGAGCGCAGGAAAGTTACCCCCGGAAAAGCCAGCGCGGCGACGAACACGGCAAGCACTTCCGCAAGGTTGGTGGCAAGGAAAAAGCACACCGTCTTTTTTATGTTGGAAAAGATGCGCCTGCCCTCGCGCACGGCGGAAACTATGGTGGTGAAGTTGTCGTCGGTTATCACCATGTCGGAGGCGTTTTTGGTAACGTCCGTGCCGGAGCCCATGGCGATGCCTATGTCCGCCGATTTCAGCGCGGGCGCGTCGTTTACCCCGTCGCCCGTCATAGCTACCACCCCGCCGCGGGAACGGAGCGCGGTTATTATGGCGTTTTTGTGCCGCGGCGTAACGCGCGCGAACACCGTGCACCGCCCCACCTCGCCGCTCAGCCGTCCGGGCGGGAGCCTATCCAGCTGCTCGCCCGTCATCACCTGTTCTTCCCTTTCGGCTATGCCCGCCTGCCTTGCCACGGCAAGCGCCGTTTTTGCGTGGTCGCCCGTTATCATCACGGGGGTTATGCCCGCCCGCTTGCACTCCTCCACCGCCTCGCGCGCGCCCGGTTTCAGCCCGTCGCTCATGCCGCACAGCCCGAGGTAAGTAAGCCCCTCTTCTTTAAGCCCGCCCTCCGCAAAGGCAAACGCCAGCACGCGCAGCGCCCTGCCGCTCATTTCGTCGTTCAGGGCAAGTATGCGCCGCCTGTCGGCGGATGTGAGCGGGCGCGCCGCGCCGTCTTCGAGTATGTAAGTACACCGCCCGAGCAGTCTGTCCGGCGCGCCCTTGGAAAAGCTGTAAGAGCGCCCTTCCGCAAGCACGCACACGGTCATCATGCGCCTTTCCGAAGTGAACGGTTCCTCCGCCGTGCGCGTGCAATCAAAGTCACGCAGCCGCGCCTCGGCGTAACTTTTTACCGCGACGTCCGTGGGATCGCCCGCCTGCCCCCTCACGTCCGTGCAGGCGTACATGCATTGCAGCAGCTTTGCTCGCGCGGAAGGGCAGCAGCCGACCTGCGTGACGCGGAGCTTGTTTTCCGTGAGCGTGCCCGTCTTGTCCGTGCAGATATAATTGCACCCGCCCAGCGTTTCCACCGACCTGAGCTTGCGTATCACCACGTTCTTTTTGCTCATGCGCTGCACGCCCATGGCCATTATTATGGTGACCACGGCGGGCAAACCTTCGGGTATGGCGGCAACGGCGACGGCGACCGCCGTCATGAAGTTCTGCAATATCCCCGCCCTACGCGCGACCAGCGACAGGACGAATATCACGAGCGTTACGGCAAGCACGAACGCCGTTATCAGCCTGCCCAGCCTGTTCAGCCCGCTCTCCAGCGGGGTGGGGCCGGGCGCGGCTTCGCGCAGCATGGAAGCTATCCTGCCCGTTTCGGTATCCATGCCCGTTGCGCACACCGCCGCCGTTGCGGTGCCCCTTAAAACGTAAGTGGAGGCGAACAACATATTGCTCTGCGCGGTGACGGGCAGGCTGCCTTCCGCAAGCCCCTCCTGCGATTTGGCGCTGCCCGTGCTCTCCCCGGTAAGGGTGCTTTCGTCGCAGCGCAGCGAGGCGCAGCTTAATATCCGGCAGTCGGCGGGCACCATGTCGCCTTCGGACAGCGTTATAACGTCGCCGGGCACCAGCAGTTGGCTGTCTATAACGCAGTCGGCGCCGTCCCTGCGGCACTTTACGCTGCACACCGAAAGTTTTTTAAGGTTTTCTATCGCGCTGTCGGCACGGTATTGCTGCACGGCGCCCACCACGGCGTTGAGCAGTATTATGAACAGTATGATGAACGTGTCCGTAAGGTCTGCCCCGTCGCCCGAAATAAAGGCTATCGCCGCCGTTACCGCCGCGGCGGCGACGAGCAGCAGCGTCATCACGTCCCTGAACTGCCCTAAAAACAGCCGGAAAAAGCCCGTCCTTTTGTCGCGCCCGAGCGAATTGGGCCCGTACCGCTTTAACCTGCGCGCCGCCTCCTCGCCCGAAAGTCCCAACGGCGAAGAGTGCAGCGCGGCAAGCGCCTGCTGCGCGCTGCCGGCGTAAAATTGCTCCATAACCACCCCTCGTATATGCATTAAGGCGGGAACGCCCGTCCTTTCACATATACATATTCGCCGTAAGCCGCACATATGCGCGCAGCGCAAAACCGGGCGCCGCGGCAGATGCCGCGGCGCCCGGTATTAACGCAAGTATATTTAAGGCAACGCAAACTCCGTAAGCGCCCACAGCCCCATCAGCGCGGCGAGGAACGCAACGTTGTAAACGGTGAACCAAAGCAGGTAAGCCGGCCGTTTTTCCGGCATGTCGCGGGCGATCTCCTTATAGGAGATAAGGCTTGCCATAGAGGCTATCAGCGTGCCCAGCCCGCCGAGGTTGCAGCCGACTATAAGCGCGCTCCACGCCCCGGAAAAGCCGGAAAGCAGCAGCGCGGCGGGCACGTTGCTTATCACCTGGCTGGCGAGCACCGCCACTGGCGTTTCGTTGCCGGCTATCGCCGAGGAAAGAAAATCGCGGAACGGAGCGATGTTGCCAAGATTTCCTATGAACACGAACAGCGCCGCGAACGTGCCGAGCAGCGAATAGTCCACCTTTGCCAGCACTCCCCTTGCCGCCGCCAGCATGAACAGCAGAACGGCGGCGGCCACCGCGAGCGGCGGTATCACGTCGAACAGGCCGAGCATGCACAGCGCAAACCCCGCCGCCGGCCATGCCAGCGAGAACGGGCTGCCGAGCCGTGCGGCGGGCACGTCGCAGGCGACGGGCTCGCCCCTGAAACACATTATCACGGCGAACAGCGCCGCCGCGGACAGCGCGCAGTAAGGCAGCATGGTAAGCACGAACCCGCCGAAGGTCATCCCCGACTGCACGTAAAGATAAAGGTTCTGCGGGTTGCCCATAGGCGTGAGCATGCTGCCGAGGTTGGCGGCAAGCGTCTGCAATATCACCAGCGGCACGGCAAGCGAAAGTTTGCCGCACAGCTTTAACGCGACCAGCGCAAAGGGCGCAAACGTGATGAGCGCCACGTCGTTGGTGACGAGCATGCTTAAAAAGAATGGCAGGAACACCAGCACGAGCATCACCCTGCGCGTGCCGTTTGCCCTTTTTAGCAGCTTTTGCGCCAGATAAGAGAACAGCCCTGCCTCCTGAAAGCCCTTCATGACCGCCATGAGCGCAAACAGACGGGCAAGAGTGTCCCAATCGATATAATCGAGGTAGCCCGCGTCCGGCGGCACGAAGCACATCGAAACGACGGCGAGCAGCACGGCTACGCACAGCACCGCCTCGCGTTTTGCAAACCGCCACACGGCGGAAAATACCTTTTTCATTGTCTCACCGCAAGCGATTATATCACCGAGCGGCCCGCGGCACAACGATTTTGGCACGGATAACGAAAAAATTGCGGCGACGCCGCTATTTAAGCCTGTAACGCGAAAGCGAGGCGTCGTAAATTATCTCTCTGCCGGACGCCTCCATAACGTAATCGCGCAAAAAAGCGATATGCCTGCGGAACGTGGCAACGGATATGCGGTAAACGTTACAGCAATCTTTTATGGCTATCCCCTGCCCGGAACGGAGCGAATCGTACATCTGCAATATCACGTAACTTTTGTTCATCGATCTTTTTCATAAAGCGCTTTGTCTCCTTTTATTTAATGGGCGCGTGCCCCGGTTGCAACCATACACAGTGTATCATATTCTGCGAGCGTTTTGTTGAGCGCAGCTTTCCGAACGGGTGGAAATCTGCGCTTAATTTGTGGAAAACGGCGCTTAATCGCCCTTTTAAGGCGCAAAAAACCGCCGCGGCATATGCCGCGGCGGAAAAGATCACGCAAAGATCACGCGATGTCCGCGCGCACCGTCACGCGGAAAAATTCTCTGCGCAAAAGCCCCGCCTCGAAGCGCAGGAGTTCTCCGTCATACGTAAACGACACCCCTCCCGCGCAGGGCAGGTAAAGGTCTTCTTTACCCTCGCGATAAAGTTCCGGCCGTTCGTCTCCGGGACCGGATATCTTTTCATATCCGAACGTTATCCTTACCCGCGCGCCCGCCTCCGCATCCGGCACCACCCAGAACGGCTCGTCGCCGAACACGATGAGCTCGTATTCCCTGCCGTCCTCCAGAACGAAGGGCGTGCCGCTGCTCCTGCCGTCGGCAGGCGACCGCTCTTCGAACACGGCTTCGAGCACCACGCCGCCGCGCAGGGGGATATAGTTGAAACTTACGAAGTCGCCCTGCGCGTCGCGCCAGCCGATAAAGGTGCAACCCTCTTTGTAAAGTTCGGGCAGGGCGAAGTGGCTGCCGCTCACGTAACGCTCGCTTCCGCCGTATTTAAGCGTTATGCCCTCCGCCTTGTCTTCTACGTAAACTATCTCCGCACCGCTGTCCCAGCCGTCTGCGAATTTTTCGCGCTCGCTTACGGTAAGCGAGGTATATACCCTGCCGAACGAGTTGCCGTACGCTCCTTCGCCAAAGGCGAACGGCTCTATCTCTTCTACCCCTTCGGGCAGATATATCGCGGCCTTGACGTTGCTGCTCTCGCACTCGAACGCAAGCGCATAGCCGCCTATATATTTCAGCGAGGCGGGCAGCACTACGCCGCCTTTAAGTATCGTCGCACCGAAAAAGGCGCCGCTCTCCAGCCTTTCCAGCCCCTCCGGCAGCACGGGAACGTTGCGTATATAACTGCCCGAAAAGGCGTTTTCGCCTATGCTTTTAAGCGCGCCGCTTTCAAACGCGAGCGACATATCCGTCAGATCAAAGCAATACGCGCCTATCTCCTCCACGCCCGCGGGAATAACTACGGACTGCGCGATACACAAATTCCCGAAACAGTTTTCGCCCAGCCGTTTCACCGTGTCGGGGATGACGAGGCTGTTCAGATAAAGCGCTTCGGGATGGCCGTCGGAATATCCTCCGATGCGCCCCTCCACCGCCACGACGGGCTTGCCCTTTATATAAGCGGGGATAACGAGGTCTACGTTCTGCCCGAAAGCCCCGGTATATCCCGTGACGACCGCGCTCTCCTGCCCGACTTTGTAACTGAAATCTTCGGCAGAACCGCTTACCATTATCTCCTGCCACACCGCATACAGCGTAAGGTCGGTCTGCCTCCCCGCGGGAGTGACTTCGAGGTATTCGCCGCTGCCGTCCGCAGCCGTGTTCCAGCCGAGGAACAGCCAGCCGTCGCGCTCGGCAGAGGGCAGCGGCACCTGCTGCCCCCACGCGACCTTTGCGGGCGCATATCCCGTTATCTTTCCGCCGCACGGCACGTAATTTACGTTGTAAGCAAGCCCCGCCTCGCGGTATTTTGCAGTGAGGACGATATCGCCCATGTTTTCGGCGTCCACGGTGACCACCCGCCCGCCGGACCGGTCGTACCAGCCGAGAAAATCGTACCCGGCAAGCGTACATTCGGGCAGGTCGAGAACGTCGTTAAAAGTCATATCGTATTCCAGGCGGCCGTATTCGCCGCCGTCAAGCCGGAAACTTCCGCCCGCCGCGTCGAGCGTTATCGTGTAGACGTTGGCGGTAAAACGCGCATATACGGTGGTCAGCGCCGTTACGTTGTCCGCGTTTATCTCGGTTATGCGCTCGCCGCCCGTCTTTTGCGTGTACCAGCCGCAAAACTCGTGCCCCGCCCGCAGCAGCGGTTCGAGCGTTACCCTTTCGCCGTAAGTTATCTCGTTGGGGTTGCACTCGTCGGCGTAAGTCCCGCCGTCGAGGTCGTATATCACCACGTAAACTTTGGGCGAATACACGGCGTAAAGCTCAAGGTCGCCGTTCACGCCGTACAGCCGCTCCACCCACTCCCCGCTGCCGTCCGCAGCCGTGTTCCAGCCGAGGAAGTCGTAAAAATCCTTTTGCGCGCCGAACAGCGTGTGCACCTCGCCCGCACCCACCAGCGCCGGATTATCGCCGAGCGGCCTGCCGCCGCAGGCGTCGTAAGTCACCGAAAAACAGTTGCCGCTCGCCTGCCAGCGGGCGTACAGCGTAACGTTGCGCGCGTCCGCGCCGCCGACGTGCGTGTAACGGCTGCCGCCTTCGGGAGCGTCGAACCAGCCCAAAAAGACGTAGCCGCCGCGCACGGGTTCGGCAAGTTCCTCCGCGCTCTCCCGCGTTACCTGCGCGGGGTTGTTCTTGTCCAGCGCGCCGCCGTTCAGCTCGTAACGCACCGTATAAACGCCGTCGCTCCACTTTGCGTAAAGGTCTATATCCGCGCAGCGGCACTCCACGCCGTCCACCGCCGTGCCCGAAAAATCGGGGGCGAGATACCAGCCCAGAAATTCCGCGCCGCTCTTTTCCGGCACGGGCAGCGACACGACGCCGCTCTCAATATCGAACCCGTATGCGGGCTCGGCGGAAAAGGCGCCGCCGTTCAGCCAATAATCTATGGTATATTCGCGCGGGGAGAACACCGAACGGTATTCGGTGCTTGCCGTTATCCTTACGGGAAAATCCACCTCGCGCCCCTTTACGTCCTCGAAATATTCGAATATATATCCGTCCCTTTCCGGTTTTTCCGCCACGAACCAATCGCCCGAAGCCACCTTGTATTCCCGCCCGTCCACGGTCACGGTGAACCTGAGTTTCAGCGCGTCCGGCAGGACGACGGCAAGCACTATAGCCGCGGTGCACGCGAATATCGCCGCCAGCACGGCAATAAGGCCGCCGCGCCTGCGCCGGCGCGACTGCGCGGGCGTTTCCGTTGCAACGTCCGCGGATATGCCGTAATAAAGCCTGGAAGCGGGCACGCCGAAGTGCAGCGAAAGCGCGCCCAGCTGCGACATGTCCGGGCAGGTAACGCCGCGCTCCCACTTGGATACCGTGCCCGAGGAAACGCCGGCGGCGGCAGCCGTTTCGTCCTGGCTTTCGCCCTTTGCCCTGCGCAGAGAGGCTATCGCCCTGCCCTCCTGCACGGTGTCGAAGCTGCCCGTGAACAGCTCGCCCTCCTCCGGCAGGCCGAGCAGCCTTTCCAGCGACACGCGCAGCGCCGCGGCAATTTCGCCGAGCAGCGAAAAATCGGGCTTCGATACGTCCCTCTCCCACTTGGACACCGTCTGCAGGTGTACGCCCAGCCCGTCCGCCAGCTCCTGCTGCGTCATTCCCGCCGCCTTGCGCAGCGACTTTAATCTTGCGCCGAAATTTTCCATGCCGTTCACCCCGCGTTTGTTTTCCGCTTTATTATAGCACGCCCCGCCGCCGTTTGCAAGAGCCTGCCGCCGCAAACGAAAAGCGGGGCGCACGGTAACGCCCCGCCATATTCTTTTATCTTCCCGCGCGCCGTTACCGCCCGGCAAGCGGCGCAAAACTGCCCTTGGTTATGCGTACGAGATCGGCGCAGGCGACTTCCGCCTGCATGCCCACCTTGCCCGCGCTCACGAATATCACCTTATCACGCGCCGAATCGTCGAAAAACGTGGGAAAAAGCTTTTTCATGCCCACGGGCGAACAGCCGCCGTGAACGTAGCCCGTTGCGGGCAGCAGCTGCTTTTGCGGCAGCATCTCCACGGATTTTTCGCCCGCGGCTTTCGCCGCCTTTTTAAGGTCGAGTTCCGCGGCGACGGGTATAACGAAAACGTAATACCTTGCCGGCGCGGCAAACGCGACGAGCGTTTTGAAAACCCTGTCCGGCTCTTCGCCCAGCACGCGCGCGACCTCCTTGCCCGAAAGCGCGCCGCCTTGATACGTGTGCAGCACGTACGCGGCGCCCTCTTTTTCGAGTATGCGCAAAGCGTTGGTCTTTGTCATCTCGCCTCCGTTGCAGCGGGCTCATTCCCGTTTGAGGAACATGTTCTGCGAATCCACGCGCTTGCCCTTTTCGCCCTCCACGCGCACGTAAGTGCCGTCCGGCAGCAGCCTGCGGGCGTTTACGTTGTCCGCAAACATTGCCCGGAGCATTTCGTAGATCTCGTTTTCTATGTCCTTGTCCAGCACGGGCGTGGCGATCTCCACGCGCCTGTCGGTGTTGCGCGTCATAAGGTCGGCGGAGGAGATATACATCACCCTGTCCTTGCCCTCGCCGAAGCAATATATGCGCGAATGTTCCAAAAATCTGCCGACTATGCTTATGACTTCGATATTCTCCGTTTTGCCATTTTTGCCCGGCAAAAAACAGCATATGCCGCGCACTATCAGCCTTATCTGCACGCCCGCGCAGGAGGCCTCTATCAGCTTGTCGATTATCACCTTGTCGGTAAGGCTGTTCATCTTGCCGAGGAATACGCCGCGCCTGCCCGCCTTTGCCTTGGCTATTTCGCCGTCGAGACATTCGAGTATCCTGCGCTTGAAATACTTGGGCGCTATCTGCAGACGCGTATAGTCGCCGTCCACGTTGGAGATGGAAACGTTGCGGAAGAACGCCGCGCCGTCCTCGCCTATCTGCCTGTCGGCGGTGATTATGTTCAAATCGGTATATTGTTTTGCGGTGCTTTCGTTATAGTTGCCCGTGCCGAGGTGGGTTATGTAGCTTACGCCGCCGTCCTCCTCGGAAAACGTTATCGAAATTATCTTGGAATGGACTTTGTAATTCTCCATCCCGTAAATTATGTTGCAGCCCGCGTCGTGCAGCTGGCCGGCAAAATACAGGTTGTTCTCTTCGTCGAAGCGGGCGCACAGCTCTATCACCACCGTAACGTCTATGCCGTTCTCGCTGGCGCGCTTTAACGCCTCGACTATGCGCGAATGGTCGGCAAGGCGGTAGATGGTTATCTTTATGGCGATGCAGTCCTTGCGCTCGGCACATTCGTTGAGCAGCTTTATGAGCGGCTCCATGCTGTCGAAGGGATAGCGCAGCAGCACGTCCTTTTTGCGCACCTCTTCTATCATGCTCGGCGCGTTTGCCAGCCTTTCGGATATCCCCGGCCTGAACGGGCGGTAGGAGAGCTTTGCGGCAAGCTCCTTGTCTATCCTGCGGGGCAGGCTGAACAGATATTTGAACGAAAAGTTGGAGCGGATCCTGTAAATAAGGTTTTCCCGGATGTCGAGCGCCTCCGTAACGAACTTCATCAGCGATTTGCTTTCGCCGAACACCTCCAAACGGATGGCGTTCTGAATGAAACGCGTTTCCACCTTGCTCTTCATATACTGCGAAAAATCGTAGTTGTACTCCATGTCGGCGTCTTCCACGTAAGTTTCGAAGTCGGCGTTGCGCGTTACCCTTATCATTATGGACGAGGTGGCGGTATATCCGGGGAATGCGAGCCAGCCCAAGTTGCGTATTACCTCTTCCATGGTTATAAAGCTGACCTTTTTGCCAGTTTCGAAGCGATACAGCGTGTCGAGCTTTTCGGAAAAATCCATTACGCCTATCATGCTGTGTTCGCCCTTTTTAAGCTTGTAAAGCATATAGCAGCGCAGGTTATCGAACCTGAACAGCGGGTGCTTTGCGTCTATCACCATTGGCGAAAGCATGGGCAGTATCCTTGAATTAAACACTTTTTTAAGCTCGTTTTTGCGGCCGTCGGAAAGCTGGGAATAAGTAAGGATGTTTATCCCCTCCGCGGCAAGGTCGCGCTTTAAGTGAACAAAGGCGTGCTCGCGCATTTCGTAAAATTTGGGCATCCTGTCGGCAACGGCGTTCAGCTGCATGCCGAAGGTCAGCCTCGTTTTGTTGTCGCGCGCGTCGGGCCGCACCTTGTTTTCGTTATACAGGCTGCCCATGCGCACCATGAAAAATTCGTCCAGATTGGACGTGAAAATGGAGAGGAATTTTCCCCTCTCGAGCACGGGAGTATCCTCGTCCGCGGCCTGTTCCAGAACGCGGAGGTTGAACTTCATCCACGAAAATTCGCGGTTGACGTACACTCCCTTTATCAGTTTGACGGGTGTCTTTTCGTTATCGGCCATGATCCTTTTTAGGCGCCGCGGCGCCTTACCTCGGTCTGCCGCCGCAATGCGGCGGTCTTACTGTTTTTTGTCCTCTTTTTTGTCCTCTGCCTTTTTTACGGGCTTTGCGGGCTCCGCCTTGCGGGGCGCCTTGCCCGCCTTTTGCCTGAGTTTGATGTGCTCGGCAAGCTCTTCCACCGAATTTATCTCCTTTACGGGGCGCTCGGGGAAGAAGGGGGAAAGCTCGGCGGCGATCTCGCCCGCCTCCGCAAGTTTAAGGTAGCCCTCCTTTACGCCGAAGTCGCTTACCGCTATCTTTGCAAAGCCGAACTTTTTGAGCATGTGCACGAGCGTTATCAGCGCGACCACGATAAAGTATATCTTTTCGGGCGCGTTCTTTATCAGCAGGTGCGAACGGTCGGGAGCTTCGATAAGCTTTTTCGCAAGCTTTTTGAGCTTGGCAAACTCTATCGTCATGTTCTCGCCGACGGGGATGTCGTAATAATCGCGGTATATCTCGTAAACCGAACGGTTGGTGGCGCCCACGAGCACGGCGGTGCCCTCTTCCGGCATGGGAACGTCGGCCTTTGCAAGCGCCTTTTTGATGAATTTTTTTATTTTGGCGCACTCCTCCCTGTCGGGATAGACGCTCTTTACGAACTTGCGCTGCAACGTGAGCGCGCCGAAGTCGAGGCAGGTTATGCCCTCCTTGCCCTTTTTCAGCTCGCACAGCTCTATGCTGGCGCCGCCTATGTCTATCATCACGGGATCTTTGAGCGAGCGGAACTTTTCGTTTGCGACGCAGTCGCAGTAAGCCTCCGTCTGCCCGTCGATAAGGTTGACCACGGCGCCCGTTCTGGCGCGTATCTTTGCAAGCACCTCGTCGGCGTTGTCTATGCGGCGCATGGCCGCCGTGGAGAGCACGTAAAGCTTTTCCACGCCCGCCTTTTTGCACTGGTCCTGGAACACGCCTATCTTTTCGCACAGCCTTTCCACGCCGTGTTCGGTAAGCTTGCCGCCCTCGGTAAAGCTTACGGCAGACAGGCTTTCCCTGAATTTGTAAGAGGGATGCCCCTCCTTTCCGCACACGAGCATGGATACGCTCGTAGAGCTTATGTCTATGACTGCATACATCTTTTTTTCCTCCGATATAAAATACCCGCGTGGCTTTGCGCCTTGCGGCGGCGTGCCTTTACGTCGGGCCGCGGTGACTGCGGTTTATCGTTTTTGCCGGAGACCGGCAAGGCGTTGCGGCGCATGCGCAAAGTTTTCGTCATTCCCCGAAGTAAACGCCCATGTCCTTTGCAAGCAGCACCTGCTGCCCGTCGGCGGGAACGCGTTTTGTCCTTCCCGCGATGTCGGTGAGCACGTTAAAGCCCAGCCTGTTGCCCTTTATGCACACCGTGACGCCGAACCTGCCTATATCGGCAAGGTGCGCGCCGAAAGCGCCTATGTCCGTGGAGATGACCTTGTCGTAAGCGCAGGGATCGCCGCCGCGCTGTATGTGGCCGAGCACGGTGGAACGGCACGAAAGCCCCGACTTTTGCGAGATGGTGCCCGCCAGCCTTTCGGCCACGGTGGCGCTGCCGAACTGCACGAGATAATCGCGGCGCTCCTTTTTGCCCATGTCGGCTTCGCGCCTGCTCATCGCGCCCTCGGCAACGGCTATCACCACCGAACGCGCGCCCGAGGCCTGCTTTTCCGCGATGAACTTTATAAGATTGTCCTCGTCGAAAGGTATCTCGGGCAGCAGTATGGCGTCCGCGCCCGCGGCCATGCCCGCGTAAAGCGTGAGCCAGCCCACCTTGTTGCCCATCACCTCCACAAAGAACACGCGCCTGTGGCTGTCCGCCGTGGTGCGTATGCGCTTTAACGCGTCGGCGGCTATGCCGACGGCGGTGTGGAAGCCGAACGTCACGTCCGTGCCGTAGATATCGTTGTCTATCGTCTTGGGGAGGCCTATCACGTTGCAGCCCTCCACCGAAAGCAGCGAGGCCGTCTTGTGCGTGCCGGCGCCGCCGAGCGTTACCAGGCAGTCGAGCCTGAGTTTTTTGTAATTTTCCACCATCTGCTGCAATCTGGTGGGACCTTCGCCCTCCTTTACCGTCATCAGCTTGTAAGGCTGGCGCGAAGTGCCCAGAATGGTGCCGCCGAGGTCGAGGATGCCCTCTACGTCGGCAGGAGAAAGCTGACGGTACTGCCTGTCGATGAGGCCGGCGTAACCTTCCAGAAAGCCGAGGATCTCGACGTCCTTCATCTTGTTGAAGCAGTATTTGCAAAAGCCGCGGATAACGGCGTTGAGCCCGGGGCCGCCGCCCCCGCTCGTAAGAATACCAATCCGCCTCCCTTTTTCTCCCGCGCAAAAGCGCCCGGACGCGGCCGCGGCGGAAAACTTTGCCCTGCCCGCGCCGTACCCTATCCCATTATAACATAAATTTTGCGTTTGTGGAGCTAAATTCGGAAATTTTATATACCGAGATGTAAAAAATTTGTAAAAAAATTTGCCGCCGCGTCCCGTAGCGACAGCAAAACTTTGCAAAAAGCTTTTCCCTTTCCCCGCCTCCTGCAAAGCGGCGGAAAAGGTCGGGCACGGCGGCGTCACAGCCCCTCCTCGCACAGAGTCCCGCCCTTGTAACGCACCACTGACTTTATCCCCAGCGTTTTGAGCCTTGCGCACTCTTCGGCGAACGCAAACCCGAGCGCGGCGGTGCAGTGCGCGTCGGACGAGAGCATGAACCTGCACCCGCGCGCCGCAAGCGCCTTTATCAGCTCGTCCGAAGGATAGGCGCCGCCCTCGCCTTTGAACAGCCTGCCGAGGTTTACCTCCGCCACCGCACCCCGCGGAAGGCTGTCCGCCGCGGCAAGCGCCGCGCGCATATACCTCGGCGAATTTTCGTCGAACAACCTGCCGCCGCGGTTGAAGCGGGTTATCAGGTCGAAATGCCCGTATATGTCGGGGACGATATCTGCCGCAAGCTCGGCCACCTCTTCGTAATAGCGCTCCGCCGCAGCATAAAAATCGCCGCCGTAAACTTCGCGCACGGCAGTGCGGAAACTTTCTTCCGAGAGGTCCACGGGGTAATACTCCCCGCCCTCTTTAAGGTAATGCACGGAGCCTATCGAAAAGTCGCACCCGGACGGGCGCTGCCCGTAAAGATCGAGCTCCACCCCGTCCAAAAGGCATATCTCCCCCTCGTACTTCCGCCGCAGTCGCTCCAATTCCGACAGATACGCGGAGCGGTCGCGAATGCAGTATGACGCGTCGAAGGGCGTGAACGAATGGAAAGAAAACCCCAGGGTGTCCATCCCGCGGCCTACGGCGGCTTTTACCATGTCCTCCATGGAACAGGAGCCGTCGCAGAAGTCCGTGTGCGTGTGCACGTTGGAATTTATCATGCCGTCACTCTCCCGCAGGATACGGGCCCGCCGGGGGCTTACCGCATCTTTTCCTGCTTTACTTTTTTGTCCACCACGTGGCGCGAGGCGAGCTGCGCGCGCACGTCGTCGGGCGTTATGCCGTATTCCGCCATGAGCACGAGCACGTGATAGGCAAGGTCGGCTATCTCGAACACCGTTTCCTCCCTGTCGCCGCCCTTGCCGGCAACGACGACCTCGGTGCACTCCTCGCCCACCTTTTTGAGTATCTTGTCTATGCCCTTTTCGAACAGGTACGAGGTGTAAGAACCCTCCTTGGGCTCGGCCTTTCTGCCGGCTATCAGCTCGTAGAGCCCGTCCACGGAAAATTCTTCGGCGTCCTCGTTTTCGAACACGGCGTTGGTAAAGCAGCTGTCGGTGCCAAGATGGCAGGCGGGGCCGTCCTTTACCACTTCCACCACGAGGCTGTCCATGTCGCAGTCGGCGGTTATGGACACTATGTGCTGAAAGTTGCCGGAGCTTTCGCCCTTCAGCCACAGCTTTTTGCGTGAACGCGACCAGAAGCACGTAAGCCTGCGCCTGATGCTTATTTCCAGGCTCTCCCTGTTCATGTAAGCCACGGTGAGCACCTTTTTGGAGTAAGCGTCCTGCACCACGGCGGGGATGAGCCCGTCCTTATCGAATACCAATTTATCAATATCAACAAACTTCATAACGACCTCGCGCGCAGCCGCGCAAACATATTATTTTTATCGTTAGTACGGCAATATGCCGCATATACTTACAGTCTTACAGGCACTCCCGCCGCCCTTAAAGTCAGTTTTAAGTCGGTTATGTCTATCTCGCCGAAGTGGAATACCGAGGCGGCAAGCCCCGCGTCGGCCTGCGGCACGGTTTTGAACAGCTCCACGAAGTCGCTCACGCTGCCCGCGCCGCCGCTTGCCACCACGGGTATGGTGAGTTTTGCGCACACCTCGCGCAGCATTTCGCAGTCGAACCCGCGCTTGACGCCGTCGGTGTCTATGCTGTTGAGCACCAGCTCGCCCGCGCCCTCTTCCTGCCCGCGGTACGCCCATTCGGCGGCGGATATGCCCGTATTTACGCGTCCCCCGTGCGAAAAGACGACGAACTTGCCGTTCACCCTTTTCACGTCCGCGGAGAGCACCACGCACTGATCGCCGTAACGCTTTGCCGCCCTGCCGATCAGCGTCTTGTCGGCTATCGCGCCGGTGTTCACGCTCACCTTGTCCGCCCCGCATTTGAGCACGCGGTCGAAATCTTCCAACGAATTTATGCCGCCGCCGACGGTGAGCGGGATGAATATGGAGGACGCCACCTCGCGCAGGGTGTCGGCAAACAGCGCGCGCCCCTCGGCAGAGGCGGTTATGTCGTAAAACACCAGCTCGTCGGCGCCGCCGAGGTCGTAGCGCCGCGCAAGCGCCACGGGGGATTCCACCTCGCGTATGCCCGTAAAATTTTTGCCCTTTACCACCTTGCCGTCCCTTACGTCCAGGCAGGGGATTATCCGCCGCGTCAGCATCTTTCGCACAGCTCCACGGCTTTTGCAAGGTCTATCGCGCCGTCGTAAACCGCCTTGCCCAGCACGGCGCCGCTCACGCCCATATCTTTCAGCTTTTGCAGCTCTTCGTAATAGGTGATGCCGCCGGAGGCTATTATATCCAGCCCGGCGATCCGGACAAGCCGGGCATAGGCGGCGATGTCGGTGCCCGAAAGCGCGCCGTCGCGCGAGATGTCGGTATATATCACCGTTTTTACGCCGGCGTCCCTTAATTTTAAGCAAAAGCCGTAAGCGTCTACGTCCGTGACTTTTTGCCAGCCGGATATCGCCACCTTGCCGCCGAGCGCGTCCACGCCCGCCGCCCCCTTATCGCCGAACGCTTTTACCGCGTCCCGCACCAGGGCGAAGTCCTCCACCGCGGCGGAGCCGAGTATCACCCTGCTTACGCCCGCGGCGAGATATTCCTCTATCCTGTCCGCCGTGCGCACGCCGCCGCCGACTTCCACGAACAACCCCGTCCGAGCCGCGATGTCCTTTATCGCGTCCGCGTTAACGAGCGCGCCCTCCCGCGCGCCGTCGAGGTCGACGACGTGCAGCCTGCCCGCGCCCGCCTCCGCAAAGCGGCGCGCCACCTCCGCGGGATCGTGCGAATATATCTTTTCTTTGGAATAATCGCCGTTGAACAGCCTTACGGCGTTGCCGCCGCGTATGTCTATCGCGGGATATATATGCATCTTTCTGCCTCCTTGCCGTGACCGAGCGTCTTATACGGCGGGAACGTTTACTTTATTCCGACGAACGCGCGCAGGATGTCGAGCCCGACGGCGCCGCTCTTTTCCGGATGGAACTGCGTGCCGAACACGTTGCCGTTCTCCGCCGAAGCGGCAAGCTCCGCGCCGCCGTATTCCGCAACGGAAGTGAGCCCTTCCGCGCAGTTCTTTGCGTGATACGAATGTACGAAATACACGAACGCGCCCTGCGGGACATATTTGAACAACGGCGAAGGCCGCACGAATTTAAGGCTGTTCCAGCCCATGTGCGGCACCTTTGCGCCCGGCTCCAGGTCGGGAGCGACGGGGCACACGTCGCCGCGTATCAGCCCCAGCCCGCGGTGTTCGCCGTATTCGAAGCTGCGGTCGAACAGCAGCTGCATGCCCAGGCAGATGCCCAGCATCGGCTTGCCGGAGCGCGCCTGCGACAGCAGCACCTGCACGAGCCCGCGCTCTTCCAGCTTGGAATACGCGTCGCCGAACGCGCCCACGCCGGGCAATATCACGGCGGAACTGTCCCTGATGGCGACGGCGCTTGCCGTGACCTTTATTTCCGCGCCTGTATATTTAAGCGAAGCGGCGAGCGAAAAGAGGTTGCCCACGCCGTAATCCACCACGGCTATCATAACAGCCCCTTGGTGGTGGGCAGTTCGCCGCCCGAGGCGGGATCTTTTCGCACCGCCTGCGCCATCGCCTTTGCAAACGCCTTGAACACGCACTCCGCAACGTGGTGATTGTTTTCGCCGTACAGTTTTTTAACGTGCAGCGCCATGGGGCAGGCGCGCGCGAAGCCGAGGAAAAATTCCTTTACCAGCTCCGCGTCCATGTCGCCCAGCTTATATTCGCCGGGGAAAGCGACGTCGAAGTTGACGCACGTCCTGCCGCTGAGATCGGCGGCGCACAGAACGAGTACCTCGTCCATGGGCAGCGCCGCCCAACCGTAGCGGCATATGCCGCGTTTATCGCCCAGCGCCCGCAAAAACGCCTCGCCGAGGGCTATGCCGCAGTCCTCCACCGTGTGGTGGCAGTCCACGCACGTATCGCCCCTGCACGAAAGCCTGAGCCCGAAACCGCCGTGACGGGCAAACTGTTCGAGCATATGGTCGAAAAACCCGCAGCCCGTAGATATCTCGTAACCGCCGCCCTCCAGGCAGAGCGAAAGGGTTATGTCCGTCTCCGCCGTTTTGCGGCTTATTTCAGCCGTTCTCATACGTCACCTCCGCAAGTATGCGCCCCGCGAGCGCCAGAAATACATCCGTCTGTTCGCGCGTGCCTATCGTCACGCGGATAAAACCGTCTATCCTCCCGCCGAAGTGCCGCACGAGCACCCCGCGCTCTTTGAGCCGGCGGTAAAGCTCCGCGCCGGAGACCGCCCCGTGCCGTGCAAGCAGGAAATTGGCGAGCGAAGGCAGCACCTCAAAGCCCATATTTTTCAGTTTGGTTGCGGTATATTCCCGCACCGATGCGATCTCCCGCGTGCATTTTTCAAAATAGTCGCGCGCCGAGAGGCTTTCCAGCGCCGCCGCCATGGTCATCCTGTTCACGTTGTAAGGATTGAGGCTGCGCCGCACGGCCTCCGTTTCGGCGATGAGCTCTTCGCACGCGAAGCAGCAGCCCAGCCTTGCGCCCGCCAGCGAACGCGATTTGGACATAGTCTGCACCACGACGAGGTTGTCGTATTTTTTTACCAGCGGCACGCACGAACTCCCGCCGAAATCTACATACGCCTCGTCTATTATAACAAGTCTGTCGCGGTTTTGCAACACCAGCTCCTCAATTTGCCCGGGCGGAAGATACACGCCCGTCTGCGCGTTGGGGTTTGCCAGCACCACGGGCACGTTTATCGCGGCATAGTCCGCGACGTTTACCGTAAAATCGCCGCGCAGCGGCACCTCTTTGAACGGTATGCCTTCAAGCGAGCACAGCACCGGGTAAAAGCCGTAAGTAACGTCCGGGAACGCCGCTCCCCTGCCCCGCAAAAAGGCGGTGAACAAGTGCGAGAGCACCTCGTCCGAGCCGTTCCCTAAGCTGACGTTGCCCTCCGCAAGGCCGTACGCCGCACCCAGCGCCCGCCTGAGCGGCAGGCCGTCCGGATCGGAATAAAGGTTGAGCGCGCGCGCCTGAACGCGCACCGCCTCTTCCACGCCCGGCGCGGGGGGAAAGGGGCTTTCGTTGGTGTTCAGTTTTATATATTTCCTGTCCTGCGGCTGCTCGCCCGGAACGTAAGGGCGCAGCCCCTTCAACGCTCCGCTTAAAAACCGGCTCATAAATTACCCCCGGACTATGCCTTGTTTATCCTTATTTTTACCGAATTGGCGTGGCCGTAAAGCCCCTCGCTTTCGGCAAACTTTATAACGTCGTCCGCCGCGGAGGAAAGCGCCTCCTTTCCGTAGCAGATATAAGACGAACGCTTGACGAAATTCTCCACCGACAGCGGCGAGGCAAAGCGCGCCGAACCGCCCGTGGGCAGAGTGTGGTTGGGGCCGGCGTAGTAATCGCCGAGCGCCTCGGGCGTGTACCTGCCGAGGAATATCGAACCGGCGTTCCTTATTTCCGGCAGCAGGGCAAGCGGATCGTCCACGCACACTTCGAGGTGTTCTGGCGCTATTGCATTGGCTATATCCACCGCCCTTTTCATGTTTTCGCACAATATTATCCTGCCGTTTTCCTCTATGGAGGCGCGCGCTATCTCCTCGCGCTCCATTCCGCACAGCTGCCTTTCGAGTTCCGCCTGCACCTTTAGCGCAAGCTTTTCGCTGTCGGTTACGAGCACGGCGGAGGCGAGCCTGTCGTGTTCCGCCTGCGACAGCAGGTCTGCCGCCACGAACGCGGGATCCGACTTGCCGTCCGCCAGCACGAGTATTTCCGAGGGCCCGGCTATCATGTCGACGTTCACCGTGCCGTAAACCAGTTTTTTTGCAAGCGCCACGTATATGTTGCCGGGGCCCACTATCACGTCGGCGCGGGGAACGGTCTGCGTGCCGTAAGCAAGCGCGGCTATCGCCTGCGCGCCGCCCGTTTTGAACACCCTGTCCGCGCCCGCCGTCTTTGCGGCGTATAATATCTCCGGGCGCACCCTGCCGTCCGCCTTTACGGGCGTCACCATTATTATCTGCCCCACGCCCGCTATCTTTGCGGGGATAACGTCCATGAGCACCGTGGAGGGATAGCTTGCCGTGCCGCCCGGCACGTACACACCCGCCACGGCAAGGGGCGTAACCTTTTGCCCGAGCAGCACGCCCTCTTTTTTTATCTCGAACCCCTCCTTTGCCTGCATGCGGTGGAAGGCGGCTATGTTCTCCGCGGAGGCGCGCACCGTCGCCTTGTAATCTTCCGGCAGCGCGGCTTCGGCAAGGGCAAACTCCTCCCCGCTTACTTCGAGCGAAGAAAGGCAGGCGCCGTCGAACTTTTTTCCGTAATCTTTAAGCGCCTCGTCGCCGCGCGCCTTTACGTCGGCAAGTATGGCCTTTACCTTTTGCTCGTACTCGCCGTAATCGTCTATCCCCCGCGGGAGGATATCGGAAAGTTCGTAATTTTTTAATATCTTTATCATTGAGCTATCTCCTTTTTCAGCCGCGAAACGCAGGCGGCGATCTCTTCGCCCTTGAACTTGTAGCGCGCTTTGTTGGCTATGAGCCGCGCGCTTATAGGGAATATCTCTTCCAGCACGCTCATATCGTTTTCCTTTAACGTGGTGCCCGTTTCGACGATATCGACTATCACGTCCGAAAGTCCGAGTATGGGCGCAAGCTCTATCGAACCGTAAAGTTTGATGACCTCGATATCTCTGTTGCGCGCCGAAAAATAACGCTCGGCTATATGCGGGAACTTGGTGGCGACGCGCAGCGGGCGCGAAAGATCTTCGCGGAAGCCGTTCACCGAGGCAACGCACATGCGGCACCTGCCCACGTTAAGATCGAGAAGTTCGTAAACGTCCGCCCCGCTTTCGTCTATCGTATCCTTGCCCGCGACGCCGATATCGGCGACGCCGTGTTCGACATATACGGTCACGTCCGAAGGTTTTACCCAGAAATAGCTGACGCCGCTGTTTTCGTCGGTGAAAACCAGCTTCCTCGAACCGTCTAAAAGTTCCTTGCAGGAATACCCCGCGCGCTCGAGCATTTTATATATCTTTTCGCCAAGTCTGCCCTTGGGCAATGCAACGTTAAGCATAGTTTTATTATCCCGTTAATGTAACCACAAGTTACATTTTGCATATATATATTTGCAAATATCAAACAATTTGCACTGTTTTATTTGTATCATATCTTAACTATGCGTCTGAAACGCATATTTGCCGGCGGCTGCACGGCGGCATAAACGCCGTTGCCTTTGCCGCGAAGCTCGCTTACGAAATCAAACACTTTTTCGGGCGGATCTCCGGCTTTATATATTACGAGCACGTCGGCGTCGAATTCTTTGTTTTTGCCGAGGTAAAGGTCCAGCTCGTCGGGATAGAGCGCGAAACCTATTCCGCCGCCGCCCGAACCGAACTTTTTTACGAGGCTGTCGTACCTGCCGCCCGAAAGCACGGCGCGCGGGTAGCTTTTTACGTAGCCCTGGAACACCACGCCGTTGTAATAGTCGGTGTCGTTGACGAGCGAAAAGTCCACCTCCGCCCTTACGCCGGCGTTTTTTAACGCGCGCAGCGCCGCCTCCAGCCCGCGGCAGACCTCTCCGCAACCGAACGACTCCCCGAGCAGCGCTATCTTTTGCGCGCTGCCGCCGCGCTCGAACAGCGGCGCAAGCTTTTTTTCCGCGCCCTCCATTCCGCAGGCGCGGCAGACGGCGGGCAGGTCGTGCAGGTTGAGCGCGCGTATGCAGCCGAGCACCTCTTCTGGCAGTCTTTCCCTGCCGAACGCCGCAGCCGCGGCGCGCAGCGCGCCCATGTGCGAAACCTCCATCGCGCAGTCCCCGCCCACGGCTTTAAGGCTTTCCGCGGCAAGCGTGAGCACCTCGAGCTCGGCATAGCCGTCCGCCCCGCCCACGCATTCGAGGCCTATCTGGTTTATTTCGCGGAACTGCCCGTCGGCGCCCGGACGATACACGCTTTCGCGGTAATACGCCTTTTTTAGACCGGCTTCGCCCGCGCAGTTCTTTACTATCGAAAGGGTGACGTCCGGCTTTAACGCAAGCAGCCTGCCCTCGCGCGAGCCGAAAGTTATAACGTCGCGGCTGCGCAGAAAGTTAAGGTTTTCGGCGTAGAGCGAATATTCCTCGAACCGCCGCATCCTGAACGGCGAATACCCGAAACCTTCGTAAAGCCCTTTAAGCGTTAAATACAGCCGCTCCTCGGCGGAAAGTTCAACTCTGCAGTCCATCTCCGTCCTCCCCGTATCTGGCAAGAATCTCGCGGTAGCCGCCGCTGCCGTGCCTTAAACAGCGCGACACGCGCGAAAGCGTTGCGGACGATATGTCGGTAAGTTCGATTATCCTGTTGTAGGTGTAACCTTTAAGCAGCAGCTTTGCGCACAGCAGGCGCTGGGCAAGCTGCTCCACCTCGGTGTAAGTGCAGAGATCTTCCAACAGTTTTTCAAAATCGCCCGCGTCGTTTATCCGCGCGAACAGCCTGCAAAGCTCGCCCTGAGCCTGCTCCATTTCAGTCCTTTCCATAAATTACCCTTTTTGAGCGGCGTAAGCCTTCTTGTTTTCATTTTACTTTATCGCTTTAATTTTGTAAAGTGTTTTTGAGCACTAATTTCCGACGCGCGCACAATTTTATCTTTTTGTGTTGACAGCGGGGCGCAAAAGCTATAAAATATTAAGGAAATAAACCGACGAAGGCGAAACGATGGCTGACAGACTTTACATCGTCGTGCCCTGTTACAACGAGGAGCAAGTCCTCCCGATAACGGCGCAACGGCTGAAGGAAAAGATGAACGCGCTGACGGACGCGGGCACGGTCGCGGCGGACAGCCGCGTACTGTTCGTGGACGACGGCAGCAAGGACGGAACGTGGAAGATCATCTCCGCGCTCAACAAGGAGGACGGGCTGTTCGAGGGCGTAAAACTTTCGCGCAACCGCGGGCACCAGAACGCGCTGCTTGCGGGGATGTTCACCGCGATAGAGCGCGCCGACGTGATAATCTCCATGGACGCGGACCTGCAGGACGACGTGGACGCCGCGGACGAGATGCTCGACCGTTATTACGACGGCGCCGACGTGGTCTACGGCGTGCGCTCGCGCCGCGACAAAGACGGCTTTTTCAAGCGCACCACGGCGGAGGGATTTTACAAGGTGATGCAGGCGCTGGGCGTGGACGTGGTGTTCAACCACGCCGACTACCGGCTGATGTCAAGGCGCGCCGTGGAAGGGCTTAAACAGTTCAAAGAGGTCAACCTGTTCCTGCGCGGCATAGTGCCGATGGTGGGGTATAGATCGGAAAAGGTGTATTACCGGCGCGGCGAAAGGGCCGCGGGCGAAAGCAAATATCCGCTTAAAAAGATGGTATCCTTTGCCGTAGACGGGATAACTTCCTTTTCGGTAAAGCCGCTCAACTTTATCTTTACCACGGCGGCGGTGCTCACCGTGCTCGGCTTTGCGGGGCTGATAGCAACGATAACGCTCGCCGCGCTTGACGTAATACCCTTCTGGGGCATAGTTCTTTCCGCGATGGCGCTTTTTACGGGGCTGACGTGCGCCTGCATGAGTATCGTGGGCCTTTACGTCGGCAAGAACTATATGGAGACCAAGCACCGCCCGCCTTATATAATAGAAGAGCACCTTAAAGGCGGGGATAAAGATTAAAAGACGGGCACATATGCCCCGGATATCACCACAAACGCAAGCGCGCCGCGCGGCAGGATGCCGCGCGGCGCGCTCGTATTTTTTTTATCTTTTTGCGCGGTCAGTCGGCGACCTGCGGGCGTTCGGGCGCGTGTTTTTTGCGCCACAGCCTTAATATCGCCTTGCTTATCTCCACCGCGACGAGCGGGAAGAGCGAAAGCCCGAGCACGATGAGGTACTGATACCATTTAAGATATACCAGCTCGAAGAAGTCCATAACGCCCGGCACGAACGAAACGAACGCCACTATCGCGAGCGACGCCGCCATCGCGCCGTAAAGGAAGGTGTTGTGCCCCTGCCCGGGACGGAACACGCTGTCGAAGTTGGAACGCTGGTTTATGGCGTGCACGAGCTGCGAAAGCGAAAGAACCATAAACGTCATCGTCATGGCTATCGCGTGCTTGCTGCCGTCTTCGGCGCTGCCGTAGCAGGCTTCCGCTATCCAATAAGCGGAGAGCGACGCCGCCGTTATGAACAATCCGTGCAGCACTATCCTTAAAATAACGCCGCGTTCGAACAGCGTACCGCTCTTTACCGGCGGGACTTTCATTACGTTCCTGTCCGCGGGATCCACGCCGAGCGCTATCGCGGGCAGCGAGTCCGTGGCAAGGTTGATAAGAAGAACGTGTATCGCAAGGATGGGATCTTCCCAGCCGAAGCAGAACGCGAGGAAGAGCGTGAGTATCTCCGATATGTTGCCCGCAACGAGGAACTGTATCACCTTTTGTATGTTGCGGTAAACCCGCCTGCCCTCCCTTACCGCGTGCTCTATGGTGGTAAAGTTGTCGTCGAGCAGGATCATGTCGGCGGCGTCTTTGGCGACGTCCGTGCCCGTTATGCCCATCGCCACGCCTATGTCCGCCTCCTTTAAGGCGGGGCTGTCGTTTACGCCGTCGCCCGTCATGGCGGCGACTTCGCACGGGCGTTTGAGCGACTTTATTATGCGCAGCTTATCCGAGGGCGAAACGCGGGCGCACACCACGCAGTTCGTTGCCGCCTCGTCGAGCTGTTCGTCCGTCATGTCGTCGAGCTCCGGCCCCGTTATAACGGTGTTGCCCTTGCGGAATATGTGCAGCTGTTTGGCTATCGCGAGCGCCGTTACCTTGTGGTCGCCCGTTATCATTATGACTCTTATGCCCGCCTCGTGGCAGGTCTCCACTGCGTTGATTACTTCCTTCCTGGGCGGATCTATCATGCCGGTGGCGCCTATGAACGTCATGCCGTGTTCGAGGTCGGCGCCCTCGTCGTCGGGCACTTCCCTCCACAGGCGCTTGGCGTAACCGAGCACGCGCAGCGCGTTTTTGGACATGTTGTTGCAAAGATCGAGTATCCTGCGCCTGTCGGCGTCGGTCATCTCGCGCACGCCGTCCTCCGCAAGGATATGCGTGCACAGCGGCAGCATCTCGTCCACGGCGCCCTTGGTGTAAGCCACCAGCCCCTCGGGCATCTCGTTCATCGTGGTCATGCGCTTCCTGTCGGAATCGAAGGGCTGTTCGAACACGCGGCGGTGCGCGTCGTTGTAATCTTCGGAATTTATGCCGAACTTGTCGGCAAACAGTATCAGCGCGCCCTCGGTGGGATCGCCCATGGTTTCGCCGGGGCGGTCGGGATCGAGGTGCGCGTTGCCGCACAGCGCGCACGCGTCGAGCAGGTCTTTATATACCTCCCTGCCGTGCTTTGCGGCAAGGTCTTCCGTAAGCGTGGACGTGCCCATATCGAAGTCCGCCCCCACCGCAACGTTGGTAACGGTCATCCTGTTAAGGGTGAGCGTGCCCGTCTTGTCGCAGCAGATAACGGTGGCGCTGCCCAGCGTCTCCACGGCGGGCAGGCTCTTTACCAAAGCGTTCTTTTTTGCCATGCGCTGCACGCCGAACGCCATTATTATGGTGGCCGTTGCGGGCAGCCCCTCCGGGATTATGGATATGGCGAGCGATATACCCAGGAACACCAGCTCTTCCCAGCTGCGCTCCACGCGCGTATCCACGAAACCTATTATAAGTATCACCGCGGCAACTATCAGGCCTATGACCGTGAGTATCTTGCCGACGGAATTAAGCTTTCTTTTGATGGGCGTCTGGAAATTGTCCTGCTGTTTGAGCATGCCGGCTATCCTGCCCACTTCCGTGTTCATGCCCGTGCCGACCACCACGCCCACGCCGTTGCCGTACATTACCACGGACGAGGAATAAGCCATGTTCACCCTGTCGCCGAGGGGTGCGTCCTCTTTGAGCACGGTGGGGCCGTCTTTGGGGCTGGGCACGCTTTCGCCCGTGAGCGAAGCCTCCTGCACGCTCATGTTGTTGTCACTGATTATCCTTATGTCGGCGGGCACTATGGAGCCGTCTTCCAGATAAACTATGTCGCCCGGCACGAGCCGTTCGGCGGGCACTATGCTTTCTTCGCCCTCGCGCAGGACGCGCGCGTTGGGCGCCGTCATCTTTTTAAGCGCAGCCAGGGCGTCCGCCGCCTTTTTTTCCTGGATAACGCCCACCGTGGCGTTGAGCACTATCACGCAGAAGATGATTATCGCCTCCGCAAGCCCCTCGCCGTCGATGAACTGCATCGCCAGCGAAAACGCCATCGCCACGAACAGTATTATCACCATCACGTCGGAGATCTGCTCCAGGATCATCTTCCAGATCGATTTGGGCTTTTCCTCCGCAATGACGTTTTTGCCGTACTTTTCCAGCCTTGCCTCGGCCTCCTTGTCCGACAATCCCTCCTCGCTCGTGCCGAGGAGCTTTTCGGCCTCCGCATAACTCATCGCATGCCAGGGCCGTCGTTGCTGCTCTTCCATGGTCAGTAAAAAAACCTCCGTAAAACAAAAATTAAAGCGCAAAAAAGCATAACCATAAGCGCTTGACGTGCTGTATGGCTATGCTCCGAGTTTCGTATAAAATTTTGCCGTTCGTGGACAGGCGCAACTACCGTCGCCATCTCCTGCGGACATAATCTTAAGATCCCCTTGTTGCTTTATGGCGTTATTATAACACAACCGGCGCGCGCTGTCAACAATTATAACGCGGCAGCGCGGCGGGAAACGAGCCGCCTCAACGCGCCCGCCGCCGCAGCGGGCAGCGCGACCGCGGCAAGCACCAGATATACGGGCAGCCCGAGCACCGCCTCGAATATGCCGGAAAATATCTCTTCCGCCCTCCGCCTGCGCGAAGCGGCGTTTTTAGTTTTGCAATCTTTCATTACGCACCTTCCCGAAACGTTTTCCCTTATATTATATGCCTCGATCGTAAGCGGAATATAACGCAAGGTAAAAACAAAATGAAAATTTGCGGAAAATGCGGAAAAAGACTACATCAGCGGCGAGAATATCTGCAGCACGGCGGTAAGCAGCGAGCGCAGCGGCCCCTTTTGCACGGGCCTTAAATTGCGCTGCACGCACTCGGGAAACGTCTGCATAAAGTCGCGTTCCAGCCCGCGCATCACGCCGGCGTCGTCGGTGTAGAGCGCGTTTTCGTACTGCTGGAAAAACGAACGCAGGTCAAAGTTTGCCGAACCTATTATGGCGCACTTTTCCGTGAGCACCGACTTGGTATGCACAAAGGCGTCGCTCATGGTAAACACCTTTACGCCGCTTTCTTTAAGTTTGTCGGCGTTGTCCAGCGAAACGAGGTAAACGTACGCCTTGTCGGGCACGCCCGGCAGCACTATGCGCACGTCCACCCCGCTGAGCGCCTTGCTTGCAAGCAGGTTGGTTATCGTGTCGTCCGGCACGAAATACGGCGTCATTATCCACAGCCGCTCCGCGGCCTGCGATATCGCCCCCGCGTAAACGTCGCGCGCGACGGGCGCCGCAAACTCCAGCCCGGAGGCGTAAGGCAGGAACGTTCCGCCGTCCGCGCCGCACTCGTCGCCGGAAGAGACCGGCCCGGGAAACTTGCCGCCGCCCGCGTACATAAAGGGCGAATAGTCGAACGGTTTTTTCGTTACGAACTCCCACTGCCGCAAAAACATCAGCGTAAACCCCTGCGCGGCGTCGCCCTCCACGCGCACGGCGTTATCCTTCCAATAACCGTAAAGCCTGCGCTCGTTCACGTATTCGTCGGAAACGTTTATGCCGCCGGTGTAAGCTATCCTGCCGTCTATCACCGTTATCTTGCGGTGGTCGCGGTAATTCATCGCTATCTTGTACATCGGCACGAGCTTGTTAAAGGCGTAAAGCCTTATCCCCGCCGCGCGCACCTCCCTGCGCAGCCTGCCCGAAAGTTTGCCGGAGGAGCCCATGTCGTCGTAGATAACGCGCACGTCCACGCCCGCCGCGGCGCGCTCTTTGAGCACGGCGAACAGCCTGTCGAAAAGCGCCCCGCCCGCAACTATGAAATACTCCATGAATATGAATTTTTCCGCGGCGGCGCAGCGCACCAGCATATCGTCGAAGGCGGAAGCGCCGGAGGGGAAGTATTGGGCGGAAGTGTTTTTATAAGGCACGTAGCCCGTAACGTTTTCGATATAGGTGCACGCGCGCGCCGTCGTTTCGGGCATATCCGCGCACGAACAGCCCGTAAGCATCCCCGAAGACGACTGCATTATCTCCGCGTAGCGCCTGCGCGAAGAGCGGAAAAACACGCGCTCGTCCGAAAGGAAGAACACTAAAAAGCCCACGGGGAACAGCACGAGTATGAGCATTATCCACACCGCCTTGGAGCGGCTGTTTTTGTCCGACGCGAGCACGTAAAGGCAGGTGAGCACGTCCATCACCACCGAAAATATCAGGTAGCCGCGGAACGCCGCCACCACGAGCGTGTGCAGCAGTATCAGCAGGGCGAGCTGGAGCAGCGCCACGAGCAGTATCGCCACGGTCTTTAATCTGCCTATGCCCCTGCGCTCGGTCTTCAGGCGTATAACGAGATCGCGCGGCGATTTGGGCAGCCAGCGGTCGCGCCTTAGTTTCAGGCGCTTGTTTTCAATGCTCATTGCCCGCCTCCGTTATCTGCGCCGCCTCCGAGATTATCTGCTCCAGGTTCTGCCGCAGCACGGCGGCTATCATGCCGTATTTGCGCTTGTCCGCCTCGTGCACCTTTACCGCGGTGAACGCGGCGAGCGCGCCGAACAGCACGCCCAGGCCTATCAGCCCGGCGCCCGCGGAGAGGAACACCGCCGTGGTGGACAGCGCCACCACGAACGCGCCGTAAACGACGAGCGCTACGCCTATCAGCGCTACGAGCGCGCCCGTAAGCGCGGCGCGCAGCGGCACCCTGCGCACGGCTTTGCCCAGGTAATTGACTCCGACTTCGAACCGCACCTGCAAAAGCTGCAGCCTGTCCTTGCAAGGCACGGAGTGCGGGCGCGCGAAATCGAAGTGCACCACGTCGGAATAGCGCCCGTCGCGATACACCCTCTCCGTCCGCCAGCCGAACGCGCCGTAAGCGCGCCCGATAAGTTCGGAACCGTTCTCTTTTACTGCCACGGCAAGTTTATCGTCGCCGAACGCGTATTCCATAAACACCTCGCAAAAACAACTGCCTTTCAGCGGAATTTTTTAAGAAACCTGTCGAATTTATACATATTTACGCCCGCCGCAACGGCAAGCGCCGCGGCGGCAGCGCCCAGCGCCCCCGCAACGCCCCAGAACGCCGCGGGTGAAGTTTCGTGCATGCCCGCTCCCCTTGCGAATATCACGAACAGCATGCACGCCGCAAACGCGGCGCCGAACGCCGTGAGCAGCGCGCGTATCACCATGCGCTTGCGCGCGATATATTCCTTTACCTTGCGCGCGTACTCCGCGGCTCCGCCCGCGGCGGCGACTTCACTACTGTCTATCCTTACCTTGTCTTTCATTATATTACCGTATTGCCCCGCATATATGCGGCGTTCACCTTAAAAACAGGCGCAGCAGCCGGGCCTTTGCGCCCGTGTATTTCCGGTAGCGCACGGGCATGTCGAACAGCGTGCTCTTGTCCACGACGGACTTTTTGTGCGTAAAGCAATAAAAGCCCTCTTTGCCGTGGTAAGCGCCCATGCCGCTCGCGCCCGCCCCGCCGAAGCCCATATGCGGCGTGGCGAGATGTATCACCGTGTCGTTCACGCAGCCCCCGCCGAAGGAACACCGCGCGAGCACCGCGCCCGTAAACTTTTTATCGGAGGAAAAAACGTACAGCGCCAGCGGGCAGGGCTGCGCGTTGAGGTCGGCTATCAGCTCCTCCCCGTCGCGGAACGCGAGCACGGGCAGCACGGGGCCGAATATCTCTTCGCCCATCACCGCGTCGCCGCGGGTAACGTCCGCCATGACCGTGGGAGCTATGCGCAGCTCCTCCTCCCTGCGCCCGCCGCCCGCGACCACTTTGGCGTCGTCTATCAGCCCGCACACCCTGTCGTAATGTTTGCGCGAGACCATCCTTCCGTAGTCGGGATCTTGCAGCGGATCCTTGCCGAATTGCAGCTCTATCTGCTTTTTTACCTCGGCAAGAAAGGCCTCTTTTACCGATTCGTGCACGAATACGTGGTCGGGCGCCACGCACGTCTGCCCGCAGTTGAGGAATTTGCCGAAAACTATGCGCCTTGCCGCAAGCGGAATATCCGCCGTTTTATCCACTATGCACGGGCTTTTGCCGCCCAGCTCCAGCGTGACGGGGATAAGCCTTTCCGCCGCGCGGCGCATCACCTCTTTGCCGACGGCGGTGCTGCCTGTAAAAAATATCTTGTCGAACGGCATGTCCAGCAGCGCGGAATTTTCCGCCCTGCCGCCGAGCACGACCGCAACGTAGGCGGGATCGAACGTTTCCGCGATCAGCTCCGCCACCGCCCTGCCCGTCGCGGGGGAATAAGCCGAGGGCTTTACAACGGCCGTGTTGCCGGCGGCAAGCGCGTCGACGAGCGGTTCCAGCGAAAGCATGAACGGATAGTTCCACGGACTCATGATAAGCACGCAGCCGCAGGGCGATTTTTTTACGTAACTTTTTGCGACAAACTGCGCGGCAGGCGTGGGCACGCGTTCGTCGCGCGACCAGCGCTTTACGTGGCGCAGCATATAGCGTATCTCCGAAAGCACCATGCCCGTTTCGCACATGTAACTTTCGAACTCGCACTTGCCGAGGTCGGCTTCAAGCGCCTCGTTTATCTGCCGTTCGTGCGCGAGTATGGCCGATCTGAGCCGCTTTAACGCCGCTATCCTGAACTTTACGTCCAACGTGGCGCCCGTCGCGAAAAACTCCTTTTGCCTGCGTATCAGGGCCTCGTGCCCGACGGCGCCGCCGTTATCGCCGCAAGTCATACGTCTATCACCTCGCCTTCGTCCTTAGCCCTGCACGCCCGCACGGCGGAACAGACGCACGCCGCCATGCTGCACGCCGCGTCCAGCAGCAGCGATACGCCCACGAAGATCATGAGCACACGCGTGGTGCCGAACGGGTTGAAGATTATTATGATGCCGAGCACGGCGCACACGCCGCCCGTTATCGCGGCGGCAAGCCATTCCGCCGCGCCCCTGTTGAGCTTGTAAAGTTCGCGGCTCTCGGTTATTTTGAACACGCTGTCGAGTATGAGCAGCACGCCGAGCAGCACCGCGATGAATTCGGAAACGAACGCCGGCGCTATCAGCAGCATCACGCCCGCCACCATCACCGCCGCGCATATCACCACGTCGTAAACGTGCGCGCCGCCCTCCGCACGCAGGCAGAGTATCAGGCGCAGTACGCCCCACAGCAGCGCGAACGCGCCCGCCACGTAGCACAGCGTCTGCAGCATCCCCGCAGGGAACGCCGCGAAGAGCACGCCCAACACGAGCAGCAGCACCGCGTTTGCGACTTCGCGCAGGTCCAGGTTGGAAAAAAATTTTTTTATCTTGCCTTTCATATCCCGCCCCGAAAAAATTTTATCGTCGATATACTTATAACCGCACGCGCGCCGAAAAAAACGCGCTTACGCCCTGCCGCGCCTTACGGCGCGCACTATAAACGACACCGCGAGCAGCACGAGCGATATCACCGTGAACACGCAGAAAAAGAACAGCAGGAACGTCCCGCAGGCGAGCACCCCTCCCGTGAACGCCGCAAGATATTCCCCGTTTACGACGGCGAGCACTATATCCGCCGCAAGGAACGCCGCCGCAAACGCGGCTATGCCCGAAAGCGCACCCTTTACGTCCTCCCGCGAGAGCGTCATATGCAGCGCGATAAAGCTGCCCGCGAGTATGAACACCCACCACTGCCAGGTGCCGATATATCCGAACATATCGGCGAACGCGCCGAACACGTCCGCCAGCGCGCCGCCCGGATCGCCGGCAAAATCGGCGCTCGTTATGCCGCCGGCAACGGACAAAAACAGGTCGGGCAGCAGCAGGTATAAAAGCCCGGCAAGCAACAGCCCGCCCACCAGCACGGGCGCGATGCCTATGAACAGGCAGCCCGTCTTCTGCCACCAGTTGCGCGGGTTATACGAATGATGCACGTAACCCAGCGTGCCGTCCGAAGAGTTCAGCTGAAACAGCTTTATATCGGTTATCTTGTGCCCGAATATAAGGCACATGAGCGCGTGCGAACCCTCGTGCACGGGCGTGCCGATAAAGCCGGTGACGTAACACACCGCCCTTGCCTGCGCGCCGAAATTGCGGTAAAACGCGCCGTTGCACAGCGCCACCGCCTTGCCGTATAAAAATATCAGCCCCAGCGTGAACGCCATCTGCAATATAAAATTAAGAATAAAGCTGCCAAAGTCCATACGCTCCCCCTTGTCCGCGGCATACTGCCGCTCGTTTACGGCTTTACCGCCACCTTCATCACGCCGTCGGAACGGCTTTCGAACAGCGCGAACGCTCTTTCGACCTCCCTCAGCGGAAAGGTATGCGTAAAGAGGGGCGAAACGTCCAGCCCCTCCTCCGCTATCAGCCGCAGTATCTCGGCGCAGTCGCACCCGTCAACGCCGCCCGTTATAAAGGTAAGGTTCTTGCCGTACATATCGGGCAGCGGCAGCACCTGAGGCCGCTCGTAATTTGCCGCTATCACCACGGAGGCGTTGGGGCGGGCGTACTTCCACGCCGCCTCGAACGACTGCTCCGTGCCGCCGCATTCCAGCACCCTGTCCGCCCCGCCGCGGGGAAGACTGCGCGTTATTTTTGCCATATCCGCGGGCGAAACGCACTCCGCCTCCGGAATGAACGCCTTTGCGAACGCCCTGCGCTCCTCCAGCTCTTCGCAGACGATGATGCGGCAGGGCGACTTTATTTTCGCGCACGCCGCGGCGCACAGCCCCACGGGGCCCGCGCCTATCACGAGCACGGTATCGCCCGCCTCCTGCCCGGAAACCTTTACCGCCCAATATCCCGTGGCGAGCACGTCGCCCGCCAGCAGCGCCTTTTCGTCGCCGACGCCCTCCGGTATCCTGGTGAGCCCGGTATCGGCAAACGGCACGCGCACGTATTCCGCCAGCCCGCCGTCTATGCGGCAGCCGAGCGCCCATCCGCCGTTTTCGTCGGTGCAGTTGTTCACGTAACCCCGCCTGCAGAACCAACATTCGCCGCAGAACGTTTCCACGTTGACGCACACCCTGTCGCCGACGGCGACGTCGTGCACCCCGCTGCCGACCTCGGTGACCACGCCCACCATCTCGTGCCCGACGGTAACGCCCTTTACCGCGCGCGGAACGGCGCCGTGCTTTATGTGCACGTCGCTCGTGCATACGGAGGCGAGCGTGACCTTTACCACGGCGTCGCGCGGTCCTTTAAGCCGCGGCACCGGTTTTTCTTCCGTACGCAGTTCGCCCTTTCCCTTATAAGTATATGCCAGCATATATCCCCCGAAGGCCCGCCGTGCGCGCTTTGCGCCGTGCGGGAAACCGTTTACGTTATAATTTTAATACCGCGCGGCGGGTTTTGTCAACACGGGCCGCAGACAAACGGCGCGCCGCCGCAAAATATGTGCGCAATACATAAAAAACGGGCGGAGCGCCGTGCGCCCCGCCCGAACCGTGCCGTTTGTTTATGCAGCCTGAGCGGCTTTGACTTCTTCGAACGCCTGCTCCTTTTCGCGCTTTTCCACGAGCGCCGCGCAAGCCTCTTCGAACTTCTTTGCAAGCATCTCCGCGTCGGCGGCCTTTGCCGCTTCGTCCTTTTCGGGCTCGCCCTTTTCCTTTGCCTTTTCGGCCTCCTTTTCGAGGTTGCTCTTGGCAGAGAAATACTTCA
>CALVLW010000009.1 GCA_944341315.1 uncultured Clostridia bacterium | reverse complement strand
ACAGGCTGGCGCTCTAACCAACTGAGCTATCGGGCCAAATAGGGTGGTGGGCCTTCACGGACTCGAACCGCGGACCAACCGGTTATGAGCCGGTAGCTCTAACCAACTGAGCTAAAGGCCCCTATCGCTTGCGCCTGCGGGCTTTCACCCGAACGCGCTTGTATATAATAATATAACCAAACCCTTTTGTCAAGTATTTTTTTGCGGTTTTTGCGGCGATATCCAAAAAAGTTAAAAGTTTTTGCGCGGCGCTCTGCGTGGCGGCGGGGCGGAGGCGTTTTCGCCGAAATTCGCGGCGTTTTCCCGTAACCCGCCAAAATATCCGCGCCGCGATGCGTTACATTTATAAAAAAAGCGGGAGCAGAAACACATGGAAGTAAACGGAACGCTCCGCGGCGGCACGTTATACGTTCGCCTCTGCGGCGAGATAGACGAATACAGCGCCGCCGCCGCGCGCAGAACGTGCGACGGGCTGATAGATTCCAATCCGTCCGCCGGGCGCATAGTGTTCGACCTTTCCGGCGTGCGCTTTATGGATTCGGCGGGCATAGGCTTTCTTATCGGCAGATACAAAAAGGCGGCCCGGCTCAACATACCCGTCAACATAAGCCGCCCGGACTTCGCGGCGGACAAGATACTCAATTTAAGCGGCGTATATTCCATAATGCCCAAGACCGAATAAGGACGTAAAGATGAAGAACAACTATCTCAAACTCGAATTTTTATCCCTGCCGGAAAACCAGGCGTTCGCGCGCGACGCGGTTGCGGCGTTCTGCCTGCCGCTCAACCCCACGCTCGACAGGCTGTCCGACGTAAAGACCGCCGTTTCCGAGGCGGTCACCAACTGCACCGTGCACGCCTACCGCGGCGGCGCGGGCATCGTAACGGTGGAGTGCTCCACCGAAGACGGCGTGTTACATATACTCATCGGCGACAAGGGTGCGGGCATACCCGACGTAAACGCGGCGCTGCAGCCCTTTTTCACCACGCTCCCTTCGGAGGAACGTTCGGGCATGGGCTTTACCATAATGCAGACGTTCATGGACGAGTTTTCCGTAACCTCCGGGGTGGGCGAGGGCACGCTGGTGCGTATGTCCAAACGCTTGGCTTCGGAAGTGGAGAATGCTTGATGCAACGACGACGAACGGGCTTATCGCCCGCGCAAAACGCGGCGACGGCGCCGCAAAGGAAAAACTGCTCACGGAAAACGCCAATCTCATCAAGTCGATAGTGCGCAGGTACCTTGGCAAGGGCGTGGAATACGACGACCTTTATCAGCTCGCCGGGATGGGGTTGCTCAAAGCCATAAACGGCTTCGACGAAAGTTTCGGCGTGCGCTTTTCCACGTACGCCGTGCCCATGATAGCGGGCGAAATAAAGCGCTTCATGCGCGACGACGGCAGCATAAAGGTCTCGCGCGCGATAAAGGCGGAGGCCCGCGCCATAAATAAATATATAGAGGAATACTCCGCGGAAAACGGCTGCCAGCCCACGATAAAGCAGATATCGGAGCGGTTCTCCATGCCGGAAAGCCAGGTGGTGTTCACCATGGGCTCTTCGTGCATGCCCGTTTCGCTCTCCTCGCAGGGGGAATACAAGGACGAACGGACGGGCGAACTTTCCGAGCGCATCCCCGCCGCCGACTCGCAGGAAGACATGATAGAAAAATTGCAGCTCAAAGCGGCGATAGAGGAACTCGGCGAGCGCGACAAAAAGGTGATAATGCTGCGTTACTTCCGCGACATGACGCAAAGCGAGGTCGCCTCCTGCCTCGGCGTTTCGCAGGTGCAGGTCTCCCGCATAGAGAGCAGGATACTCTCCGCGTTCAAAAAACGGCTGGCAAACTGAAGGGCGCCGCAAAAGCGGCGTCTTTATATTTTTCCAAAGCGCCGCCGCCCCTTGCAAAACCGCCTCGGGCGTGGTATAATACCGGTATGAAAGACATTGCGATAAACGAAAATTACGTCCGCCTCGGCAAAGTGCGTTCGGTCATACGCGACCTGTTCGAATACGGCAACGCCGTAAGAGCGCGCGAGGGCGCGGACAAGGTGTTCGATTTTTCCCTCGGCAACCCCTGCGTTCCCCCGCCCGAAGAGCTGAACGCCGTCCTGCGCGAACTTATCGAAACCTGCGATCCCGTAACGCTGCACGGCTATACGTCCGCTCAGGGCGCGGAAAACGTCAGGCGCGCGGTGGCGGACTACATAAACTCAAACTTCGGCGACAACGTCACCGCGGACACCGTGTATATGACCTGCGGCGCGGCGGCGGCGATAGTGATAACGCTTTGCGCGCTGTGCAACCCCGGCGACGAGGTAATAACGTTTTCGCCCTGTTTTCCCGAATACGGCGTGTTCGCCGGGCAGGCGGGGGCAAAGCTCGTTGCCGTCCCTGCAAAGGAGGGCACTTTCGCCCCCGATATCGACGCGCTGCAAAACGCGCTCGGCGCAAAAACCAAGGCCGTGCTCATAAATTCCCCCAACATCCCCGCGGGCGTGGTGTATTCCGAAGAGGAAGTGTCGCGGCTGTGCGCCGCGCTGCGCGCGCATTCGCAAAAGCTCGGCCGCCCCGTGTGGCTCGTCTCCGACGAACCTTACCGCGAACTCGTGTACGGCGATACGAAAGTGCCTTACGCGATGAATTTTTACGACGATTCGATAGTCTGCTATTCCTTTTCCAAAAGCCTGTCCGTCCCCGGCGAACGCATAGGTTACGTTGCCGTGAACAGGCGCGCGGCGCGGGAGGAGGACGTGTATGCCGCCGTGTGCGGCGCGGGCAGGGCGCTCGGCTACGTTTGCGCTCCCTCGCTGTTCCAGCAGGCCGCGGCGCGCCTTTTGGGAAAGACGTCCGACGTTTCCGTCTACGCCGCCAACCGCGACAGACTCGCGGATATCCTGCGCGGCTGCGGGTTCGAGGCGGTAACGCCCCGCGGCGCTTTTTACCTGTTCGTAAAGTCTCCCGAACCTTCCGCCGCCGCCTTTTCGGAGCGCGCAAAGTCATACGGCCTGCTGCTCGTCCCCGGCGACGGCTTCGGCTGCAAAGGCTATGTGCGCATAGCTTACTGCGTCTCCCCGCAGACCGTCGAACGCTCCGCGCCCGCCTTTGCGGCGCTTGCAAAAAGTTACGGTCTGCCGCGCATATGACAAAACGACGCCTTATGTGTAAATAAGTATAAATTTATCGATTTGTGTGTGCGGGTGTAATTATTTAGCGGTGATAATGGAATAAGCATAACTATATTTTATCAGTATGTTTATTTTTTCAAGTACCGGAAAGGTTTTTGTGGTAAGTTGAACGTAATGATTATTGCACAGCGAATAAGAGAATTGAGAGCGGAAAATCATTTCACTCAGGCACAGCTCGCCAAGATGGTAGGCTGCAGCCAGCCCATGATAGTTCTTTGGGAAAAGGAGGCCTGCGAACCTACGGCGTCCGCAATCGTGCGGCTTGCCGAGGCATTGGGCTGTTCATGCGACTACCTGCTTGGCTACGACGGTTACTGACGCCGTCGCGTCGGCCCGCGTCCGCGCGCTTTTTTGCGGCGGAAACAGACGGGCGTTCGCCAATGCGGACATAGTGCGCCCTTCCGGCGGTTGCCGGGGTGCGTTCCAAGTAAAAAACGAACGCGGCGCCGCTGTTGCGGCGCCGCGTTCTGCGTGTTTTGCAAAATTAAAAGATATCCGCGTAACGTGCCAGCCGCTTCTTTATGGAGCGGATGTTTTCTTTTACGCTCTTAGGCGAAGCCCCGCCGAACGAGGTGCGCGCCTCCGCGCAGTTCTTTGCGTGCACAGTCTCGCATATGTCCACGTCAAAGCGCTCGTCAAAGCTCTGATATTCTTCTATCGTCATATTCTGCAGCGTGCGGTTTTCGGCTATGCACCAGCGCACTATCCTGCCCGTCACCTCGTGCGCCGTGCGGAAGGGCACGCCCTTTTTCGCAAGGTAATCGGCAACGTCAGTCGCGAAGGCAAACTCGCCCTCCGCGGCCTTTTTCATCCGGTTGCCGCGCAGCAGCAGGTTGTCCACAAGCTCCGCCATTATTTTAAGGCAGCCCGTAAGCTGTTTTTCGGCGTCGAAAAATCCTTCCTTGTCCTCCTGCAGGTCCTTGTCGTAGGCAAGCGGTATGCCTTTAAGGGTGGTGAGTATGGCCGTAAGGTGCCCGTACACCCTGCCCGTCTTGCCGCGTATAAGTTCGGGTATGTCGGGGTTCTTTTTCTGCGGCATTATGGAGGAGCCGGTGGAGTAGGCGTCGGGTATCTCGAAGTACCCGAACTCCTCCGCCGTGTAAAGTATAAGGTCTTCGCACAGCCTGGAAAGGTGCATCATCGCCATCGAGGCGTTGAACGCGTACTCCGCCACGAAGTCGCGGTCGGAAACGCCGTCCAGCGAGTTGTCGCACGGCCTGTCGAATCCCAAAAGGGTGGCGGTCATGTTCCTGTCTATCGGGTAAGAGGTGCCCGCAAGCGCGCCGCTGCCCAGCGGCATCACGTTCATGCGCTTTCTTGCCGCGTAAAACCTGTCGGCGTCGCGCAGGAACATCTCGGCGTAGGCGTTAAAAAAGTGCCCCGCGCACATGGGCTGCGCCTTTCTTAAATGGGTGTAGCCGGGCATTACGTATTTAAGCCCGCTCTCCGCTTTGTCCGAAAGGCTCTCGGTAAGCGCGCACAGCGCTTTTAAGGCGTCTTCGTTGGCCCTGCGCACGTAAAGGCGGAAGTCCGTTGCCACCTGGTCGTTGCGCGAACGCGCCGTGTGCAGTTTTTTGCCGCTGTCGCCTATGCGCGCCACCAGCTCGTTTTCCACGAACGAATGTATGTCCTCAGCGTCCTTTATCTCCGTCTTGCCCGACTCTATGTCCGCAAAAACGGCCTCCAGCCCGCCGCATACGGCGTCGCACTCCGCCTCGGAGATTATCCCGCACTTGCCAAGCATGCGCGCGTGCGCTATGGACGCGGTTATGTCTTCCCGCCACAATTTTTTGTCGAACGGCAGCGAATCGTTGAATTCGTCCGCGTCCGCGGCGGTGGGTTCTTCAAACCTGCCTTGCCACAGTTTCATATCAAATGTACCTCGAATAAATTGACTTATTTGCTCAATTAAATTAAAATGTATTGGTATAGAAATTATATCTCAAATCGCACCGCAAGGCAAGCGTATTTTCAAAAAACGAGCGTTATGATAATTTTAGGTATAGATCCCGGGCTGGCAACTATGGGCTACGGCGTTATAGAGCGCCGCAAGGACGGCAGCGCGTGCGCCGCGGATTACGGCGTGGTGCGCACCCCCAAGGACGAAAGCCTGCCCGTGCGCCTTGCGATGCTCGAAGAGGGCGTAAACAAACTGCTCGGCAAATTCCGGCCGGACGAAATAGCGGTGGAGGAGCTGTTCTTTTCCAAGAACATAACCACCGGCATACCCGTGGCGCACGCCCGCGGCGTGATACTTCTTACGTGCATAAAGTACTGCGGCAGGCTCTACGAATATACCCCCATGCAGATAAAGCAGGCTCTTACGGGGTACGGCAGGGCGGACAAGCTGCAGATGATGCACACCGTAACGGCGCTGCTGCGCCTTTCCTCCGTTCCCCACCCGGACGACGCCGCCGACGCTCTCGCCGTGGCGCTGTGCCATTCGCACACCTCCCGCTTCGGAAAGTTGTTCGGCATAAACTGAGCGGCGCGATGTTTGTAAAGGTTTTTTTATGATAGGTTACATCAAAGGTAAAATTTTATCGCTTGTGGGCGACGTCGCGCTCGTGGAAGCGGGCGGCATAGGTTACGAGGTGCTCTGCACTTCCTCCGCGGCGGCGGGGCTTGCGGGCAAGGCGGAGGGCGAACTTTACACCAGCCTTCAGGTGCGCGACGACGGGGTCAGCCTTTACGGCTTTTGCTCGCCGGCGGAAAAAAACATGTTCTTAAAGCTCGTCTCCGTTTCGGGCGTCGGCCCCAAAATGGGCATGGCGGTGCTTTCGGGCATGGACATAAACACGCTCGCGGTTGCGATAGCTTCGTCGGATATAAAGCGCCTCAGCGCCGTAAAGGGGCTGGGCAAAAAGACTGCCGAACGCATCGTGCTGGAACTGCGCGAAAAGGTAACGCAGGAAGCTTCGTCGGGCTCCGCCCCCTCGGACACGGCTCCGCTGCACTCCTTTGCCGCGGACGACGAGGACGCGCTCGTGGCGCTCATGTCGCTCGGCTTTACCCGCGCGGAAAGCGGCAGGGCCATAGAACGCGCCCGGGCGCAGGGCGCTTCCTCCGTGGAAGACGTCATCCGCGCCGCGCTTAAAAGTATGTAAAACGGGGGAACGCT
>CALVLW010000008.1 GCA_944341315.1 uncultured Clostridia bacterium | reverse complement strand
AGATATCCAACTACGCAAAGCACGGCGTGGTCGTCAACGGCGATGACGTGCGCTGCTACGGGCTGATGGTGGAACACTTCGGCGAGTATCAGACATTGTGGAACGGCGAAAACGGTTTCGTGTGCTTTTACCAATCGGAAACGCCCTACGACGCTACCGACCAGTCGGCGTGGATGAACGGCGAAAAGCGCGGGTTTGCCAGCTACAAGGTGGCGGACGGAGTGCAGAAGCACACGGCTTTCGGCATAGGCGTTTACTTCGTTTGTTACAGCCACGACGTTCAGCTCGACACGGCGATAGAGGCGCCCGCAAACGCGGGTATTTCCATCACGCACATGGCGATAGCCAATTTCCAGCCCAGCGAGGACGACGAAGGCAGGAGCCTGGGCATAAACAGCGTAATAAACGGGCAGGGCGGAAGCGTGCTCACGGGAGGTGCAAAGGTGCCGTTTACCTCGTTCGTAGCGGGGAAATACACCGAATGACGGCGCCGTAAAAGCGATGATACTTAAAAAGATAGCGGCTTTTGTGCTGGCCGCCGCGGCAGCGGCGGCCGTGCTGCCCGCGTGCGGCGGCAGCGCCGCGCCCTGCACCGTCGAAGGCGAAAACGCCGTGCTCGAACCGGGGTATGCCGAAGACGTTGCAAAGGTGTGCCGCGCCGACAGCCGCAGCGAATACAGGACGAGCGGCGGCAAGTTTGCGGGCAAGATGTTCGCCGGCGCCACGGCAACGTGGTTCTTTTTTGCCGAAGGGCAGACGGACTGCCGCATAAAGGCGGCCGTTGCCAACGCCGACGCGCAGGGTTACGCCTTTTCCGCGGGCGAAGGCAGGGTGTTCACCTTTTCGCTGAACGGCGAAGAGCTGGATATCCCGGGACTGGTCGTCGCCGAAGGCACGGCCTACTGCGACAATTGGCAGACGATAGACCTCGGTTCGTTCACCTTAAAGGCGGGCATGAACGCGCTGGTGTTTTCCGCGCTTTCGGACGAGGAGCGGATAAACATAGATTATATCCTGCTCGAACCGGCGCGCGCGGCGGTAAGGGAGCACGTGCATTTCTGGAAGAGTTCTTCCGTTGCCGCTGGCTGCACGGAGGAGGGCAGCGTGCGCACTTACTGCGACGACTGCGGGTATTCTTACGTCAGCTCCGTCATCCCTCCGCTCGGGCACCTTTACGGCAACTTTCATTACAGCGACGAGCGTCGGCTCATGGTGGCGCGGTGCGAGCGCTGCGGAGGCATGATAACGGCAAACGCGCCCGAATCGGGGTATTTTGGCGAAGTGTTCGAGTCGGAGGAAGATTTTTCCGTCCGCCCGGACGAGCTTACGTTCGAGGCGGAGGAGGCTTACGTCTGCACGGCGGGCGGCCTGAACAACGGCGAAACTTACGTCAAAGAGGACGACGGGGCGTGCAACGAGCCGAGCGGCGGCAAGCTGGTGGAAAACATTTCCGCCGCGGGCAACTTTATCCGCTTTAACGTAAAGGCAGAGCGCCCCTGCACCGCCGATCTCGTGTTCAGGATGTCCAACACGCTGTATTCCGAGGACGGCATAGCCGTGCTCGATCCGATGAGCGATTACGTCTACTGCACGGTCAACGGCGAAGGGGTGGATTTTACCTTTGTGTCCTTCCCCGGTTCGGACGGGCACGATTACTTCGAGTGGCGCTACGTCGTTATAAAGGACGTGCAACTCGGCACGGACAACCAAATAGAGATAGGCCCGCGCGACAACGGCGCGCGCACCACTATGCCCAACACCGACGTGCTTAAAATTTATACCGACGGCGTGCGTTTGCAGGCGGTAAAGCATTATAACGTAAACGACGTTTACTGCGGGGAATACGGCGGCAGATATGCCGAATATAACGACTTCGGGCGGGAAGGCGACTTCGTGTTTTACGCGGGGGTTGCCGCCGAAAGCGCGGATTACGTGCTCACCGTGCGCGCGGAAGAGGATATACCCGTTGCCGCGGCGGAGCTGGCCGTCGCCGTGAACGGCGGCACTGTGAACCTGACCGGCGTTTCGCTTAAACGGGGCGCGAACACCGTGGTGCTTTCGGGCGTGCCCGTCGCGCTGCTGGAAAACACGGTGGAAGTTTCGGCTTCGGCAAAGGCGGAGGTGACCGCCGTGCGGCTTTACACGCGCGAGGCGCTGCCCGAGGCTTACGATTGCGCCGTAGTGCCGGAAAACGACTTTTTGCAGTACGGGAGCAGGCAGCCGTGGCTGGCGGCGGAGGCGGAGGACGCGGATCTGGGCGACAGCGTTCCCTCGCGCGAGGGGGTGGAGCTCGTCGAGCGGTATATTTACGAAAACACGGGCGCCGCGGCAAGCGGCAATTCCGCCGTGGGCAACTTTGCCGTGGCGGGCAACGCGATAACCTGGAGCTTTTCCTGCCCTTCCGCGGCGGAGGCGGACATAACCGTGATGCTGGCGAGCGCTTACTTCGACGCCGCGGTGAACGGCAACGTTGCCACCCGCGACCTGCAGGAAAAGATGCTGCTCACCGTAAACGGCGTGGCGGTCAGGTTGGACGGGATAACGCTCGAGGTGGATTCCGTGGCGAATTACTACTGCTGGCAGGCGGTAACGGTGAGCGGCGTAACGCTGCGCGCGGGCGAGAACACCGTAAGGATAGAGGCGCTCGCTTACGGCGCGCCCAATATGGACGTGATGTACGTCTATAAGGGCGGGGAATGAGCCGCGGCGCCGCACAAAGAAAAAACAGACCGAATCCGATTTCGGTCTGTTTTTTATATTGCCGCGCAAGTGTGTGCAAAAAGCATAATAACGGGCAAAACAGTGCGGTAAATCTGCAATTATTGTATAAAAGTCTGCAGTCCTTTCCCGCAGGTATGGACAAACCCGTCCGCGCGCGTTAAAATACAGGCATGATACAAATTAACATAAAATGTTTGTTTTTGTATCGGTAAGGAGAAAACGAGTATGAACATGAAGAAGTATTTCGAGCAGGGGATGCTCGAACTGCTCGAAAGCAAGAGCATCGACAACATAACCGTGGGCGAGATAATCGAAGAGGTGGGCTCGTGCAAGGGCACGTTTTACAAGCATTATCTCGACAAGTACTCGCTCTGCTGCGCGTGCATACAGAACCACGTTTTCAAAGAGATCTCCGGCGACGCGGCGTGCTGGGAGCAGTTTATGATGCAGTGCCTTTCCGTGTTCGAAAAACACGCAAAGGTGGTGCTGCATGCGTTCGATTCCTCCGACGTCAACTCGGCGCGCCACAGCCACGAGAACCTTACATATAAATATCTCGTAAAAAAGTATGCCGAAAACGGCGGGGACATGTCTTCGGCGCTCAACCTGCTTGCGCTCAAACTTTATTGTTCCGCCGTCACCGACCTCGTGGTCGGCTGGCTCTCGGACGGTTGCAGGGAGAGCAAGGAGAGCGTTTACGGCCTGATATGCGCCGTTATGCCGCAGTCGGTGTTCAAGGAACTCGGCGAAAGGACGGCCTGAACCGTCCGGCAAAAACACGGAAGCAGTTCCGTGTTTTTTTATGCCCGCGCGGGCGGACTTTTATAAAAATTAACACTTGAAAAAATCCGCTCCTGCGTGTATAATATAAAAAAGGTGTTTTATATTATGGCTAAGACGTACAAACTCATCATCGTGGACAACGAATATCTCGTGCGCAAGGGAATAGAGCAGACGGTGGATTGGGCGTCGCTCGGCATACGGGTGGTCGCGGAATGCGATAACGGCAGGCAGGCGCTCGAGGCGGTGGAAAAATTCAGCCCCGACCTCATAATTTCCGACGTGCGCATGCCCGTCATGGACGGGCTGGAGCTTGCCGAAAGGCTTGCCGCCGCGGACTTCGACGGCGCCATAATATTTTACAGCGGATACAACGACTTCGAATACGTGCGCAAGGCGCTGGAATACGGCGTTTCGGGCTATCTGCTCAAGCCCGAGGGCAACGACCAGCTCACCAGAAAGGTGCTCGACACGCTTGCCGCGCTGGAAGAGCGCCGCAAAAAGCGCAACGCGCTAAAAAGCCTTGCCTCGGGTGCGGAAAACATAAGGGAGATGTATTTTTTCCGCCTGGAAGAGGGCACGGACGACCGCGGCCTGCGCGACCAGCTCGCCGTGCTCAACACGGACATCCCGTCTTCGGGCACCGTGGTCTGCGGGCGCTCGCTGCGCGTGAACGACGGCGCGTTTGCGGAATTTTACGGCAAGCTCGTAAAGGCTTTGGAAAACTTCGGCTCCGTGGGCCGCGTGGGGGGGGGTAAGTTCATTTTGATAACCGCCCTTTCCGACGCGGACGCCCTGCGCGAATGCGCGGAAAGGCTGCTGGGCGAATGTTACGGCGGCACCGTGCACGCCGCGGTGGGCATAAGCCCCGCCTTCGGCGGCGGCATCTCGCTTGCGGACGCGGCCGTGCAGGCAAGGCGCGCCGCCACTCCCGCCCTCGGCGTGGGCGGAGTTTATTGCGGAGGAGAGCGCGCGGGCGCAAAGGAAAAGCCAAACGCGCTTGCGGAGGCGGCGCTCGCGCTCATCTGCGAGCACTATGCCGAAAAGGTCACGGTAAAGTGGGCGGCGGAAAAGTTATTCGTTTCCGAAAGCCACCTGATGCACGAGTTCAAGGCCGCAACGGGCCAGACGTTCAACGACAGCCTTAAATATTACCGCATAGTAAAGGCAAAGGAGCTGCTGAAAAGCGGCACTATGCGCGTGAACGAGATAGCCTCCGCCGTGGGCTTTTCCGACGGCCGCTATTTCGGGCAGGTGTTCAAGGAACAGGTGGGCGTGACGCCCAGCGAATACGCGGAATCCGTTCATGAAGAAGAGTAAGCTCAGCTCCGGGTTCATACTCGTATTTACGGCGGTGCTCACGGGCATATTCGCCGTCATGCTCGCGGCGGTGTACGTTTCGGTGTCCGTTTCGCTGCACGATTACGTTTACGGCAGCGTGCTCTCCTATCACGACGACGTGGACGGCAGCGTCGTCGCGGTGATAGATGAGGCCGCCTACGCCTACGCCCGCATGGCGGACGAAGACAACGCGGAGCAGCTGGACGGACTGAGGAGCGGCAACAGTTATGCGGTAAGGGCGGCGGCGCTCGCGGAGCTTGCCGAACTTGCCCGCACGGACACGTTTGCCGACATCGGCTGGCACGACGAGGGCGGGTATCTTTCGGTAAACGGCTACGGCTCGCCTTCGGAAGAGACTTTCATAAAGGCGAAGGAAAACGCCAACCGCGTAACGCTCGGCGAATATATGAACGGCTGCCACGTGCTCGCCGTGTATATGAAGAGCGGAGTTACGCCGGCGGAGGGCAGTTTCGTGTTCTTTCTGCCCGAGACCGCCATATCTTACTGCCTTTCGAGCATGAGCTCCGGTTCGGGATATACTTATATAATAAACGAGGACGGCTACGTCCTTTCGCACACGGACAAGGAGTACGTGGGCAGGCTGTTTTATTACGGCAATCTTTACGACCTCGGCGGCGAGGATATGCGCGTCACCCGCATAGACGGGCAGAAAAAGATAATCGTGGTGAGCCCCATGCAGACCGCGGGCGAGCGCTACGGTCTGGACTTTTACCTCGTCAGCATCCTCGATCACGGCTATTATTACGGCACGTTCACCGTACTTTCGTGGGTGCTCGTGGGGATAATGATAGTCATCTTTGCCGCGGGGGTGGTGCTTGCGGCGGTCAGGGCGAAAAAGATATCCGGGCCGATAGTAAGGCTGCACGCCGACGTGGAACAGACGATGCGTACGGGCAAAAAGGGCGCGTTCAGGCGGGAGCGCAAGGACGAGCTATATCAGCTGGAAGAAAAGTACGACGAGATGATAACGCACATCCTCGAGCTGATGCAAAAGAGCCGCGAAGACGCCGAAACGCAGCGCAAGCTGGAGCTGGACGCGCTGCAGATGCAGATCAACCCGCACTTTTTATATAACACGCTCGACGCCGTCACGTGGATGGCTAAATTAAAGGGCGACGCCGATATAGAAAAGCTCACGCTCAACCTTGCAAAATTTTTCCGCCTCTCCCTGCACAGGGGAGATAAGTTCATAACCGTGGGCGAGGAGCTGGAACTCACCTGGCATTACCTGGAAATAGACAAGGTGCGCTTCCCCGACAAGTTCGCCGTAAGATTCGAAACGGACGAAAGCCTCGGCAATTACAAGGTGCTCAAACTCATTTTGCAGCCGGTGGCGGAGAACGCCGTAAAATACGCCTTCGAAGAAAAGCACGGCAACCTCGTCATAAGGACCAAGCTGTGCGACGGCGACATAGTGTTCGAGGTGGAGGACGACGGCTGCGGCTTCGATACCTCCGGCGGGATAGTTTCTTCAAAGAAAAAGTCCGAACTCGGCGGGTTCGGACTGAAAAACGTGGACGAGCGGATAAAGCTGGAATACGGCGAGGGTTACGGCGTGGAGGTGCGCTCCGCGCCGGGAAAGGGTACGCTGGTCACCGTGCGCGTTCAGAAGCGCATATAGTCAGCTGAACCTGCGCGTGGAGGCGGTCATCTTAACGAGCAGGCCGTTCAGCCTGCCCGCCACGGCGCCCGCTATCCGTGCGGATATAAAGTGCGTGGCGGCAAGCAGCGCGGCGCCGCAGCCCGTTATGGCGGCCGCCGTTACGGCAACGTCGCTGTAAAGGGGCAACAGCGGCACGGCAATGCTTACCGTTGCGCCGTAAAAATTTCTCGCGCTGGAGATGACCAGCCTTCCGTCCGTTATCGCGCCGGAGCCGGCAAGCATATATTTTTCGCCCGCCGCGGCGCCTTCGGAGCACAGATATCCGCCGTCGAACGCGATCACGGCGGCGCTGCCTTCGAGCCGCTTATCGCCCGAAAAGGAGAAGTACCCGAATAAACTTTCGGGAAATACGTCCGCGAATATGCAGCCGAGGAGCTCGCCCTCGTCCGAATATACTTTGCTGCAACAGCTCACTATGCCGGCGCTCCCGTCGTAGGGGACGCCGTCGTAAGCTTTTACGACGCAGTCGTTGCGTACGGAAACGTATTCGTCGGAGTCGGCGTCGTCCCAAAAACCCGCGATCCCGGCGTTGCCGCGCAGCTGCTCCGTGTCCGGAACGCCGTATATGCCGGAGGAGGCGTAAACGCTCCCGTCCGTGCCGTAAACGGTTATGCCGTTTATGTACAGCGAATAATTGCGCGCCGCGTCCAGCGCCTCCGTAAGGTTGCCCGCGCCGCCTTCGAGCGCAGCGGTTATCTCGCGGTTTAGGGCAAGCGTGTGCGTCGTGGACATTATCGAATCCAGGTAAAGCCTGCTTGCCGATATGCTGCGGTCCAGCCGGCCTTTTGCCATGGAGAGGCACACGTCGCCGAACATTCCCCAAAAAACGGCTATGCTTGCCGCCGCGATCAGCGCTATCAACAGCGCCGCCGCAGCCATCAGCGAGCCGTATATCTTTTTTTTCGTCTTGTTGAACATATCCGCATTCATTATAACATATTCAGGGGGTAATTTCAAGCATGTCTGCAAAAAAATGCAGGGCGGCGGCATATCTGCTGCTGCTTTGCACCCTGCTGTCCTGCGCCGCCGCCACTTCGTGCGGGGAGGACGGCGAAAGGATAAAGATATCCGTGGGGATGTGGCGCGGCACCTCGGAAGAGGAGCGGCGCGTTTACGCCGAATGCAAGCAGGCGTTCGAACGCGAATATCCGCAGTACGAGGTGGTGGCGGCGCCCTACGTTTACGACGGGAACACGATAGTTTCGCGGTATGCCTCCGGGCAGCTGCCCACCCTGTTCGAGGCGGACGCGCGCGAGGCGCGCACGGCGCTGGCGGACGGCTACGTAAAGGACGTTTCGGGATATTTTTCCGCCCTCGGCTACGGCGAAGCCGCCGACGGGTTCGTGCTGGAAGAGATCGCTTCGGAAAACGGCGTGTGCGGAGTGCCCGCCTCGCAGGGCGCCGCGGGCATGGTGCTCAATCTGCCCCTGCTCGCTAAGGCGGGAGTGATAGAAGAGAGCGCGGATGGCTACGCGCTTTACGAAGACGGCGTTCCGCTGTGGCCGGATACGTTCGCCGAGGTGGAGGAGGCCGCCCGCAAAGTGGCGCAAACGTGCGGCGACGGCGTGTTCGGCGTGCTGCTCCCCTCCGGCAGCTCGGACAGCGGCGGGCTGTTTCTGGATATAGCCTATAACTTCGGCTGCGGCAGCCTGGAACGCGAACGGGACGGGGAATACGCGCTCGACCTCGGCTCGCAGGGGTTCGGAGACGCCATGCGCTGGGTGCGCAACCTTGCGCAGGAACGGCTCGCGGACGATTCCCGCAGTTACGGCGACGGCGATTGGGCGGAGGAGATGGCTGCGGGCAGGGCCGCCGTATCGTTCTGTTATTCCGAAGGGCTTGCCTCCGCGCTTGCCGAGCATCCCTCGCTTTGCGGCAGTCTGGCGTTCGTGCCGATGCCCTCGGCAACGGGCGAAAGCCTTTCGGTGTGGCGGGGCACGGTGTACGCGGTGAGCGGTTCCGCCACCGAAGAGCAGGTCGAAGGCGCGATGGCGTTCCTGCAATTCACGGGGTGCGGCCCGGACGCGGAAAAGGGCGCCCGCCGCGCGGAAGTGCGGCTTGAAACGGACGCGGCGCTCGGCCTGCCCGCGCTGCCGCCGCTGCCCGTGTGGAAGGACGGCGCGTATCTTGCCGCGCTGGAAAAGGTCTACGCCGGATACGGCGCCGGCGCGCTGTACTACGACGGTTTTTACGACGGGTTCGAAAGCGCCCGGATGCACGGCGAACCTTTCGCATTAAAGGAGCTGTGCGGTCTTGCGGACGAACTGTTTTCGCGGATGCTTTTCGAGGCCACGACGAGCAACATAGTCACGCTGCTGGACGAGAGCGAAAAAAGTTTTACGGAAAAATATCTGAACGGATAAAATAAGGCGGCGCCCTTAGCAAAGGGCGCCGCCGTTTTTATTTTTGTTTTGCGGGGTTACTGCTGCGTTTCCTGCGGAGCGGGTGCTTCCTTCTTTTTCCTGAATGCAAAGAACAGCCAGGTGCCGCAGCCGCCCACGGCAAGCACGTCTACCGCGACGAGCACGGGGATGTACCAGCGGAATTTAAGGATGGGGCTGGTGGGGATGGTTATGCTGTCGTCTATCTCGCCGCTTTCGATCTTGGCGTTATAGTCGGCGTTGGTAGCCAGCGAGTTCAGCCACATGTAGACCACGTCCTTGGTGGAGTCGCGCAGCGCGTTGTTGAACGCGTCGGAGGAGGTCTCGTAATCGAAGTTACCGCCGCCTACACGCATGAACAGGTCGCCGCCCGCGCGGATCATCGCGTCGGGATCCATAAAGTTGGTGTGGTCGGAATAGTCGGTGAGGAAGGCTCCGCGGAAGCCCCATTCGCCTTCGACAACGTCTTCGAGCAAGGTCTTGCTTCCGCCCGTCCAGACGGCGCCTATCCTGCCGTAAGAGGTCATCATCGCGTTGGAACCGCCGTCAACCACCGCGTATTCGAAGGGCTTTAAGTAAAGTTCGCGCAGCGCCTGCTCGGTGAGCCAGGTGTACATGCCGTCGCGGCCGCTCTCCGTTTCGTACAGGCAGAGGTGTTTGAGGTATGCGAACACGCCCTTGTTCTTTGCCGCCTTTACCACGTTTGCGACCATCGTGCCGGTGAGGTGGGTGTCTTCGGAATAATATTCATAGTTCCTGCCGCCGAAGGGACTGCGGTGCAGGTTCACGCCGGGGCCGTACCAGCCCTGTATGCCGTAGGATATGCACTCGTTCGCAAAGGTGAGGCCCATGCTGTACGCCAGCTGAACGTTCCACGTCTGCGCAAGCACTATCGAGCTGAAACCGGTCGCTTCTACGGAAATGGCGTCCGTAAAGCTGCCTACCTGATTGGGGCCGTCGAAATCGGTGGTCTTGGGTTTGCCTATGGAATTTATAGGCTGCGTTTCGGTATAAGAGCTCTTTACAAGGTTGAGCATCTCGTTCTTGGATATGCGGTCGAGCAGGTTTTCCCATTCGGGATCGTCGTAATTCATGCCCAGCTGCATGCCGAGTTCGTTTATCTGACCGTCTTCGAAAACGACGCCGCTCTTGGAGGTGTCGCCGAAGGTAACGGGCTGCGCGTCCGAACGCTCGTCCGCCCACGCCTCGGCCTGCTCTTCGGTGAACAGGTTATACTCCTTGATCTTCTCGTCCATCGCGCGGTCTGCCGCCTGTTCCGCGGGGAAGGTGCCCTCGAAGTCCGCCCTCGAAAGGTAGGTTATCTCTGCCGTTTTGTCGCTGTTGCCGTCTATCGCAACGCCGTCGCCGGCGTCTTCGCCCGTGAAACGGTTATAAACGGTGTCTTCGAGGTAAGTGGCCTCTTTTGCGTCGTAGGTGATGGTGGCGCTTGCGTGCACGTTGTTTGCGCCGCGCACCACTTTGTCGTTTGCAACGGTGTGAGCGTCCGACCTGAGCGTAAGGGTGTAGGTGCCGCCTTCGAGGATGTAGCCGCCGCCGGGTACCTTTAAGCCCTCGTAATCGTAAGATACCATGTCGGAAACGTCCATAACGAGTTCGACGTATTCCGATTCGCCGGGATCGAGCACCTGCTGCGTCTTGCCGTAAGCGCCCAGCACTACGGAGGATTTTTCTATATCGCTGTAAGGGGCGGAGTAGTAAAGTTCAACGACGTCCTGTCCGGGTACGTCGCCGGTGTTCGTTACGGTAACGCCCACCTTTATCACGCTGTTTTCCTCGCCGTCAAGGCTTATCGCGCTGCCGTTGGGGATCTCGAGGTAGGTTATGTTCCACTCGAAATCGGTGTAGGACAGGCCGTAGCCGAAGGGATACTG
>CALVLW010000007.1 GCA_944341315.1 uncultured Clostridia bacterium | reverse complement strand
AAAGCCGCCTCCTTGAAATGCATACAGCCTTGATTTTCTCTTTCCGCTATTATACACCCTGCCGCACTTATTTGCAACACAACGGAGGGGAAAATATGCACGCGTCGCAAAATTATACTGCATTTTCGACATTTTAATGCATAATTATACATGCCGGCGAATAATTGCACATTGCTAAACGGTAAAAAATTTACCGTATACGGCGCAAAAAAAATGGTATAATGATAAGTTATAATTATAAGTTGCCGCCCGCGCAAAAGCGCGGGCGGCAGCCTTTTATGCCCGGGTAACCGTGAGCCTGAACAGCTGCCCGTTTGCAAAATGCAGCAGCACCCCGCCGCCGCTCCGCACCGCGGTGCAGTCGAAATATTCGCCTATGCAATAAACTATGTCCTCGGCAAGTTGCTCCACGCCTACGGCGTATGTATCTTTTTGTTCTTCCTGTTCCATAAATTTTATACTCCTTTTGTCTTCTATCGTCGTCCGCGCAGACTTCAATGTATCTGTATTATAACCTCTGAACTGAAAGAACGCAAGAAAATATTCTCCGTTCAGAGGATAATACTTTGTAGAAAAGGGTCTGTTTTATGGTTAATTTGTCGAAACTGTCTGAAAACCTGAAAGAGCTGATGAACGAGCGCGAACTGAACCAAACGGAGCTTGCCGCCGCAATGGATACGTGCAGCTCGAAACTGTCTTCTTATATATGCGGCAAGCGCGCGCCCAATTACGACACTTTTATTGCGCTGATCGGGTTTTTCAACTGCTCGGCAGACTTTTTGCTCGGGCTGAACGACTACCCGCGCGAGGATAAACAGTACAAAGATGTAAAGCCGTTCGGCGAGCTGCTGAGAAAGATACTGAAAGAAACGGGCACGAGCCAGTACGAATTTACGCAAAAAGCCGACGTTTCGTGGGGAATATTTTATAACTGGCTTGCAGGCAAGAGCAGGCCTTCGGTCTACAACCTTGCAAAGATCGCCGCATACTTCGGCTGTTCGGTTGACTTTTTGCTGGGCAGGGTGTAAGACCTAAAAAATATGCCATACAAAAAACTGCCGCCCGCGCAAATGCGCGGGCGGCAGCCTTTCTCTTCTGTAAAAATTACAGCGGACGATTAAAACTTCTCCTGAAGTTTTGCCTGAAGTTCATCAACGTCTGCGGCGGTAGCCTTGGGTACGTTGATAACTACTTCCATGTTGCCCATATCGTAGGTGAGCTTCCATGCGGTCTTGAGTTCCTTTACGGAATATACCCAGCCGCCTATCTGCATCTTGCCTGCCTCGAGCCTGGTTACGGGATAAGACATAATTTTGTTCTCCTTTCCATTTATTTTTATGCCGTAGGGCACAAATTACCTTTTTCAAAGTGCCTTGCGGCACGATTTTTGCTCAGTCGTCTTCGAATCGTTCAAGAAAGCTGTGCACAACGCCCTGCGACTTCCAGCCGGGCAGGGTGTCGAGCTGCACGTTGTGTATGCTCCTGAAAAGGCTCTTCTCCACGTCGGGGTTGCGCCTCTTCATCTCTTTTACAAGCTCCTTCATCTCGGCGCGGACAGAACGCGCCTGCCCGCTGGCTGCCAGCCTCTGCGTAAAGCTTCACGCGCACGCGCTAAAGTGCAGGCCGTTGTAATCGCGCCAGCGCTCGATATCCTCTTCGGCGACGCAATACATGGGGCGGATGAGTTCGATGCCCTCGAAGTTGCTGCTCTTTATTCTGGGCATCATCCCCTGCACCTGCCCGCCGTAGAACATGCCCATCAGCGTAGTCTCTATGACGTCGCTGCGGTGATGGCCGAGCGCTATCTTGTTGCACCCCAGCTCCTTTGCGCGCGCATACAGGCAGCCGCGCCGCATTCGTGCGCACATATAGCAGGGCGAATCGGCGTTTACCATCTCGGCGGCCTCGAACACGTCCGAGCGGAAGATGTTCAGCGGAATGCCGAGCAGGCCTGCGTTATACTTTATTCTCTCCAGATTTTCGGCATTGTAGCCGGGGTCCATGCATATATATTCAGCGGTAAAATTGCGACTGCCGTGCCTTTCCAGCTCCTGCACGAGCTTGGCGAGCAGCATGGAATCCTTGCCGCCCGAAACGCACACGGCCACCCTGTCGCCGGGGGCGAGGAGCCGGTATATGCGCAGCGCCTCTAAAAACGGCGCCCATATGCCCTTGCGGAATTTGGTTATTATCGAGCGCTCCGCCCACGCCTGCCTGTCGTTTTTATCTATCACCGCACTCACCTGTAAGGCAGCGCACCGCCTCCCGCGCGAGCACCAGTCCCGCCGCCGCGGGGGCAAACACGTTAGACGCGGGGATATGCCGCGACGAAACGCCGTCCTGCACTATGCCGCCGGAGGGCGCCTCGGTGGAAAACACCGCCCTTACGCCCGAATATATGCCGCGTTTTTTAAGCGCGGAGCGCACCGCGCGCGCCAGCGGGCAGACGGTAGTCTTTGATATGTCCGCCGCCTGAAACCAGGTGCCCGATTTGTTGCCCGCGCCCATGCACGAGATCACGGGCACACCTTCCGCCACGCAGCGCGAGATTATAAGCGCCTTTGCCGAAACGGTGTCCACGGCGTCCAGAACGCAGTCGTAACGTTTTAAGTCCGCGGGGAAGTTATCCTCGGTCACGAACACGTCGAAGGCGCGCACGTCGCAGGCGGGATTTATGTCGCTTATGCGCGCGGCAAGCACGCCGGTCTTGCTTTTGCCCAGCGTGGAGTGCAGCGCGGCGAGCTGCCTGTTTATGTTGGTGACGCTGACGGCGTCGCCGTCGAAAAGGTCGATGGCGCCCACGCCGCTGCGGGCAAGCGCCTCGGCGCACCAGCCGCCCACTCCGCCCGCGCCGAACAGAGCCACTTTGGCGTTATACAGTTTTTGCATGGCCTCTTCGCCGAAAAACGCCAGCGAGCGCGCAAATTCTTCGTGCATGACTATATTATAAAAAAACGCGCCGCAACTGTCAACGAACGAAAGCCGCGGCGCCGTTACGCCCGATATTTAATGATTTACACACAAAAAGCGATAAAACCGCACAATAAAGGGCGGTTCAGTCCCCGTGTATCTCGTGGTCTTCGTCCGGTTCGGGGAAGAGCGACTTGTCGTACTCCATCCCGTTTTTGTCGTAGTAATCTTTTATCGCCGCGCGGATCGCCTCTTCGGCGAGCACCGAACAGTGCAGTTTGTGCGCGGGCAGGCCGTCCAGCGCCTCCGCCACCGCCTTGTTGGTCAGCTCGAGCGCCTGCGAAAGGGGCTTGCCCTTGATAAGCTCCGTTGCCATGGAGCTGGAAGCTATCGCGCTGCCGCAGCCGAAAGTATTGAACTTTACGTCCTCTATTATCCCGTCCTTTATTTTAAGATATATCTTCATTATGTCGCCGCAGCGCGCGTTGCCCACTTCGCCTACGCCGTCGGCGTCGGGGATCTCACCCACGTTCCTCGGATTGCGGAAATGATCCATTACCTTTTCGCTGTAAAGTGCCATGTTTTTTACCTCTTTATCCTTGATTACCATGCATATATGCCGCAAATAACGCGTATCAGATGACGTGCGGTCTTTCGCCGCGCTCCATCTCCTTCCACACGGGCGACATAGCGCGCAGCTTTTCCACCACCTGCGGCACGCATTTTATTATGTGTTCGGCGTCCTCCCGGGTGTTGTATTCGCAAAGGCTGACGCGCAGCGAGCCGTGCGCCACCTCGTGCGGGAGACCTATCGCGAGCAGCACGTGCGAAGGATCGAGCGAACCCGACGTGCACGCCGAGCCCGACGAGGCGCAGACGCCCATGTCGTCGAGATATAAAAGCAGCCCCTCGCCCTCGACGCCCTCGAAGCACATGTTCACCGTGCCGGGAAGCCGCCTCTGTCTGTCGCCGTTTAACACGGAGTGCGGTATCCGGGAGAGCCCTTCGATTATCTCGTCGCGCAGGGCGACGAGCTTTGCGGTGTTTTTTTGCATGTTCGCGCACGCCTCTTTAAGCGCCGCCGCCATGGCGCAGATACCCGCCACGTTTTCCGTGCCGGCGCGCCTGCCGCGCTCCTGCGCGCCGCCGTCGATTAAGGGCAGCAGCCTTAAACCCCTGCGGCAATAGAGCGCGCCCACGCCCTTGGGGCCGTGGAATTTGTGCGCCGAGAGCGACAGCATGTCTACGTTCTGCTCCGCTACGTTAACGGGTATGTGCCCGACCGCCTGCACCGCGTCGGTGTGGAAGACCACGCCCGCGGCCCGGCATACGGCGCCTATCTCCGCTATCGGCTGAACGGTGCCTATCTCGTTGTTGGCGGCCATGACCGTGACGAGGCAGGTATCGGGGCGGATCGCCGCCTTTACCTCTTCCGCCTCGACCACACCGTTTTTATGCACGTCCAGAAGGGTGACCTCGAAGCCCTCTTCCCTTTTCAGCCTGTCCAGCGTATGCAGCACGGCGTGATGTTCGAACGCCGTTGAGATTATGTGCTTTTTGCCCTTTGCCGCGCCGAGACGCGCCGCCGAGCGTATCGCCTGATTATCGCTTTCGCTGCCGCAGGAGGTGAAATATATCTCGTCCGGCCGAGCGCCGAGGCAGGCGGCGATATCCGCGCGGGCGCCTTCGAGCGCCTCCTTTGCCTGCTGGCCGACGGAATAAAGCGACGAGGGGTTGCCGTATATCCCGTCCAGATAGGGCAGCATCGCCTCTATCGCAGCCCTGCTCATCGCGGTGGTGGCAGCGTTGTCCGCATAAACCTTACGTTCCATAAACTTCCTCGTGTCGCGCGCCGCGCGGCGCCCTGCCGCCGCGGCTTAATTCCTATGTTTTTAGTATGATATCATTATAGGCGTCAACTCCTATTTTGTCAATAGGATTTAACCGCTATACGAAAATAATAAAAATTTTCGCCCGCGTGAAAATTACTTGCTTTTTGGCACGCAATAAGGGCGGCGCTTTGCGCCGCCCGTTATGCCGTAAATTTTCAGCCGTCCATGAATTCCCCGCCCACGAACAGGTCTATCACGGAGATGGTGTTGCTTATTCTTTCGCCGTGGCCGTTGAGCACGCCGCCGAAGCAATCCGCGCCGTTGAGCAGGAAAGTCATCGCGTGTTCGACGTATATCCCGCTGTTTGCGGGCACCTCCATCGCGTTTTCCGCCTTTACCTCGCGGTTATGCATGTTGCTGTAAATGCCCAGCCCGTACGCCTTGTGGTTCTGAACGTGTTCGCCCACCTTATAGCTCGCCCAACCGTTCACCGTGCCGTCGTGCGACATGTAAGCTTGCTGCGAGGGCGGATCGTAAGGCAGTTCCGACTGATAGAAATACATTTCGCCGTATTCGCCGTTCCAGATGGTCTGGTATTCGTGGTAATGCTCCACGAGCAGGCCGTAGATCTTTACGTCGTCGCCGTTGACCACGATGCCGTTTACCGAAACGTTGGTGTCCCAGCCCACGCCGTAACTGTGGTCGGCGCGCCATACCCAGAAGTTATCGCCTATCACGTCGTCGGAGTTTATCACCACGCTGGTGTGGCAGTACGTGGGCTCGTCGCTGCGGCCGCCCACCCTGAAAAAGAGGTCGGCCAGGCATATAGGATCGGACTCGTGGCTTTGCGAGGCGTCCTCTCCGCCCACTTCGAGCAGCGTCTGCGAATGCTTGCCCGCGTCGAAAAGTATGCTGCTGATATTCACGCCGTCCACGTCCGAAACGCGCATGAGCGTGTCCTGGTTTTCGTCCGATATGCGCAGCGTGGCAAGCCCGAGGCCCATTATTATCGTATCTTCGAGCGTTACCTCTATCGGCTCGTCTATCATATATATGCCGGGCGAAAGCAGCAGATGCTTGCCCGCCGCAAGCGCGGCGTTGAGCGTTTCCGAGTCGTCGCGGTCGGCGCGCGCCACGTAAAAATCTTCGATGGGTATAAACTCGCCCTCGGAGCCGTCTTCGTCCCAGCTTATGCCGGAAGAGTTTTCGCGCAGGTCGGGCACGAACACGCCGAAGCCGCCGTCCTCCCACACGAGGAAGGGTTTTTCGCGCACGAGCGGCGTCTTTTCCACGTCGGTTATGCGCGGCTGGGGCCACGCGCCGGAGGGTATTGCGCCCTCCACCCCGACATATACCATGTTGAAGTTGCTGCCGTTCCAGCTGCCCCATTCGTCGTTGCGCGAAAGATACTGCTGCTGCGAACCCGAACCGACGGTGCCGTTTATGTAGCTGTCCGCAAGGAACCCGCCCGAAGACCAGCCGCCCGAGTGGTGCAGCGTGAGGTTGCCGTTTATGTACATGCGGCGCATGCTCGTCCCCTGCGAGACCGCCCACTGCACGTTGCCGGCGTTGACTTTGAAGTTTTCCACCGTGCGCCAGAAGTTGCAGGTGGCGTTGTTTGCCGAGGCTATGTCGGCGTACACCGTAAAGCCGGAAAGCGTGGTGTCCGCGGGCGACATGCCCAGCCCCGCTATAGAGGTATAGTAACCTTCGTATGCGTGCGCCTCGTAACTGCCCGGCTTAAAGAGCAAGGCGTAGCGCCTGTCGGTGAACTGCCCGTTGGTGGAGCCGCGCTGCAATTCGTAAACTTCGTCTATCTTGTCCTGCACGACGTCGGGATCGTCGTCTGGCGAAAAGATGAGGGTGTTTTCGCCGAACAGTTCGTAAGCGTAGCTATATACGGCGCTGCTTATAACGTTGCCGCCCGACTTGCCGTCTATACGGTAATAAGCCCACAGCTCGTCGCCCTGCCACGCGTCGCCCTCGTAGTCCGTTTCCACGAGCGTGAAATCGCCGTAAGCCGAATCGCCGATATATATATCGTAATATTCGGCGCCGTCGTCCTTGGGGAGCTTTATCTCCACGCCGTCGCCCTTTGGCGTTACGTCCGTATCGTGCACGGGCACCTGAGGAGCGGCGCCTTCGTTGCCTTTATCCTTGTCCCTGTCGCCGCAGGCGAGCAGGGGCGCGCACAGCGCAACGGCAAACGCCGCCGCGACGGCGCAGCCGAACAATTTTTTTACTTTACTTTTCATCGCCTTGTTCCCTTACGTTTCGTTGATATTATTTTAACATATGCCGTTCAAAAAAACAATGCCTGCCCGCAAAAATGTGCAGGCAGGCACGATATTTTCCGGGCGGAGCGGTCAGTCCTGCTGCTCAGGAACGTATTCACCCTGCTCCTGCAGATATTCGAGGGTATATACCCTTACGTAATCCACCCACATCTCCGCGGGCATATCCTCGTCGGCGGGCGTTCTGCCGCCGTCGAAGTTGCCGCCTACGGCAAAATTGAGCAAAATGAAAAAGTCCTGATCGTAGGGGGATGTCTCCGTGGGAGGCACGTCGGTGCTGGGAGTGGTCGTCCAATCCTTAGCCTCGAAGGTGTGATATACCACGCCGTCCACCGAAAATTTGAGATATTCGGGCGTCCAGTCGAGCGCGTAAACGTGGAAGTCGGTTATGTCGGTGCCTTCGAAAACGTAATTCGCCGAATGATACCTGTTTGCGCCGCCGTCCTTATAATGCGCCGCCGAAGAAGCCTGACCGGGCAGCCTGCCTTTGAGCTCCATTATGTCTATCTCGCCCGAGCGCGGCCAGCCGCCGTAAACGCCGTCCTCCGGCATCAGCCAGAACGCGGGCCACAGCCCCTCCAGCGCCTTGGTGAGCTTTATCCTTGCCTCGAACCTGCCGTAAGTCTGCGAAAACAGCCCCTTTGTGACCATCTTGCAGGAGGTGTATTTTTTGCCCAGCTCCTGCTGAGTCTGTTCGTCCTCCACCTGCGCGGTTATTATCAGGCAGTCGTTTTCCACGCGCGCGTTTTCGCGGCGGTAGTACTGCTCCTCCTTGTTGCCCCAGCCGGGGTTGTTGTATTCCGTGCCGTCGCCCTCCTGATAATCCCACTTGGCAGTATCTACGGCGCTGCCGTGGAATTCGTCGTGGAAGGAATAGATGGAGTTTGTCTCCTGCGTGTTGTTATTGTCGTTATCGTTGTTGTTATCGTCGCCGTTGCCGGTGCAGGCCGCGGCGCTGAGTGCCAGCGCCGCCGCAAAAACCGTGCTTGCCGCGGCAACGAATATTCTTTTTACGTTGCACTTATTCATTCAGTTTGCCTCCCTCGCCTGCCGCGGCCTTTTTGTCCGCTATCACGTGCCGTATCACAAGGAACCACAGCCATACGCCCACGCCGCCGATACCGGCTATGTCGATCGCCACGATGGCGAATATCCACGCGGGGAACACGTCGTCCGCCTCGCGCAGGCTTACGTCCGCCTCGAACCTGGAATCGTCCGTTTCCAGCGTGTTGCCAAGGTAATAGGCGTTGCAGTAAGTAAAGAGCACGTTCTTTGCCGCCTGCCGCATATAGTTTGCCGTGGTGGCGTTGCCGAAGTTGATGTCGTAATAATAACCGTAGTTGCCGCCGGGGGTGCCGTTGCCGTCCCACCTGCCGTGCAGCCAGATATCGTTGCCCGCGCGTATGCCCTGGTCTATGCTCATCCAGCCGGTCGAAGTGCCGTCGGCATAGTCGGTTATAACGGAGCCCGCAAAGCCCCATTCGGTGCGCAGTATGTCGGTTAAAAGCGCCTTGCAGCCGCCCGCCCAGATGGCGCCGATGTTGTTGAACGACGACATCATCGCGTTGGCGTGGCCGTCCTTTACGACTATCTCAAAAGGCTTTAAGTATATCTCGCGCATCGCCTGTTCGGTGAGCCAGGTATAAAGCCCGCCGCGGTCGGTCTCCGTTTCGTTTACCGCAAGGTGCTTTACGTAGCAGTACATGCCGTTGGTAAGCGCGCCGGTGGTCGTTTCGGCGCCCATTATGCCGCTTAAAACGGGATCTTCGCTGTAATATTCGTAATTGCGCCCGTCAAAGGCGTTGCGGTGGATGTTCACCGCGGGAGCGTACCAGCCGGAAACGCCGCTCTCCGCGCCCTCGTTGCCCACGGCAAGCCCGAACATATACGCCAGGTTGGTGTTCCAGGTAGAGGCTATCACCGTTTCGCCGGGGAACGCCGTCCAGCCCGCGGAAACCGTGGAAGAGTTGTTGTTGTTTATGCCGGAAGGGCCGTCGTAGTCGATGCACCTTACCTTGCCGATGCTGCTTATGCCGGCGGTCATGTAGCCGCCCGCCACCACGAGGCGCATAGTGTCGTCCTGGCTGAGCTGGTCTAAAAGGTCGTCCCACTCCTCAGCATCGTAGTCTTCGCCCAGCTTCATTACCAGTTCGTCGTTCATCTGCCCGCCTTCGGCAAGCATCAGCCCGTTGGTCGCGTTATAAGTGGGCGCGGAATCGAATTCGCTCTGCCCGTCGTACCAGCTTGCCGCCACGGTGAAGCCCTTGGAGCGCGCCGACTTTTTGGCGGAGGGGAAGGTCGCGCCGAAGTTCTCGCGCGAGAGATAGGTTATGTTTGCATTGGAATCGGAGCCGTCGAGCGCAACTCCGCCGTAAGCGGCGTCGCCCGTAAAGCGGTTTTCCACCTTGTTGCCCGTTTCGGGATCGTTTTCGAAGAGTATGCCCGTGCCGAGGTCGTCGGTCTCTTCAACATAATAAGAGATCTCGTCGTTTTCGCATCCGGCAAGCGTGTGCGAGTCGGTGCGCAGCGATATCGTGTATTCGCCCGATTCCACCTCCCAGCCGGCAAAGCCGTTTTTGTTGGCGTCGTAGCAGTCGTAAGACGCCATGTCGTAAACGTCGAACGTGAAGGTGAGCACCTCGCTTTTATCCGGTTCGAGCGGCACGGTGGTCTTGTCGAACGCGGCAAGGTTGACCGAGGCCTTTTCCATCCCGCCGGGGGTATAGGGCGCGGAGTAATACATCTGCATGGACACGCTGCCCGCAACGTCGCCTTCGTTGGTGACGAGCACCTTTACCGTTATCGTGTCGTCGGCGGAAAGGCTGCTGCCCGCCTCCGGCTCTATGCTCTGCACCTCGTAAGAAAAGTCGGTGTAAGAAAGGCCGAAGCCGAAGGGATACTGCACGGCGTTGTCGTAATCGATATAGCCTTCTTCCGCAGCGGTCTCCCAATACTTATAGCCGACGTATATGCTTTCGGCATAGTCGATATATTTGCCGCTGTCGGTATATCCCGTAACGCCCTGCGAACCGGCGTTTACGTAAGAGGGCTCCGAAGTTATGTCGTAAGGCCAGGTGTCCACCGTCCTGCCGGAGGGGTTTACTTCGCCCTTTAATATGGAGGGGATAGCCTTGGTGCCGCTCTGGCCGAGCGCGCCGAGCGAAAGCACCGCGTCTATGTCGTAAGTTTCCACAAAGTCGAGCTGCATCATGTTGCAGGTGTCCAGCAGCAGGATGACGTTTTCGAATCCCTGCGCGCAAACCAGCTCTATGAGCGCCTCTTCCTCCGTGCTTATTTCCAGATAGGTGCGCGTTTCGTCGGTGTCGAGGCCTTTTTTATACTGCCTGATGGGCAGGTCGCGCCCCTCGCCGCCCAGACGGCTGATGACGATTATCGCCGTATCGGAGAACGCCACCGCGTCGCCCATCAGCGGGGCGTAATCGTTTACCGAAGGTTCGTAAAGGCGGTAAAACTCGCTCTCCGAGCTGTTCAAAGAAGAGCCCGAACGGCCGCTCTGATAATCTTCCATCATTTTTATGATGTCCGTGTTCACCTCGTAATCGGCGTCGGTGAGCGCCTTTATCAGGCGGGTGGTCTTTTCGTCGGACGCCTCGCCCGAACCGGAGCCGGAAACGACGAATCCGCCGTCCGTCGCGCCCCAGCCGAACACGTTGAGCTTTGTAACGTCTTTGCCGAGGGGCAGGGTGTCGTTCTCGTTGCGGAGCATGACTATGCCCTCTTCGGCTATCTCTTCGGCAAGCGCGTCGCTCTCTGCAAGCGCCTGCTCGCCGCCCTCGCCAAATCCTGCGCCGTCGCCGTATAAGAACCTTGTAATCGTGCCCGCGAACAGCCCTGCCGCTATGTCGGCGGCAATCACGATGAGGATGATGAGGCCCATGACTACGTACGAAATTATGTGCCTCGGGGTAGTATACTTCATATTTTCCTCCTCAATAATTACAGAAGTCAACAACAAACGGCGCGCACTTGAGGTGCGCGCCGCAGTGTTATGACCTATTGCACCGTGGTTAAGCCGTTATGGTGAGCGTTATGCTTGCC
>CALVLW010000006.1 GCA_944341315.1 uncultured Clostridia bacterium | reverse complement strand
GTTGCCGCTTGCCGCAAGTTTTTTGCCGGGGCGCGCGCCGCCTTCGAAAACGCAGATGTTAAGTTTGGTTTTTCGGCTCAAAAGCGCCGCGAGGGCAAGCCCCGAGGCGCCTCCGCCTATTATGGCTACGTCGGAATGCATAACATAATTTTATATTATGCCGCAGTCTATGTCAACTTTTAACGGCTTTCAAAATTTTTTCCCACTCGGCAAGGTGCAGCCTTTCGTCCTCGACGATCCGCGCGATAAGCTCGCTCACCCTTGCGTTTTTAAGCATGCCGAGCATGCGTTCGTATCCGCGTATCGCCTGCTTTTCCGCCCGTATGCCGTCCTCGGCGACATTGATAAGAGTGCGCGAATACACTACGTATTTGGAAGAATAGAAATTGAACAGACAGGGCGGATTTGCGGTGAACACGGGCGCTGCGCCGAGGGCGGTTATCGCGCCGCCCAGCAATTTAAGGTGCACCATTTCGGCTACGGCTATTCCGCCGATAGCCTCGGCAAAGTCGTCATGGCCCTCCCTTCCGAACAGCAGGCCCGCATAGGTATAGAGCAGCACGGCGTTCAGCTCGCCGGCGGCGCCCGCATACGCGGGCGAAATTATGCGCAGCGCACGGGCATCCGGGGAGAGTTCGTTTACGTCGGGGTAAGGTTTGTTTACGGAAAGAGGCGGCATAACATTCTCCTTTACACAGAATTACTACCAGCATATTCCCGTAAATCGTTTTTTGACAAGAAAGCCGCGGCGCTGCGCGCCGCGGCTTTCCGTATTCTATTTTTTACATGAACACGCAATACTCACAAATACGCCTAACAATATATAAAGCACCAGGCATATGCCCGCAATCAGAAATACAGGTATCGTAACGCTGCCGTAAAGCCCGCATGCCATCACCGCAAGCCAAACGGCAGAAACACCGAAAATCAAAAGAGGCAACGGCGTAAACAACCATACCGACAAAGAATAATATTTCCTGCGAATCTTTGACCTTTCCTCTCTTTCCGCATTGCCTGCCACAACTTCAAAGATAACTATCGACGCAAGCGACAAGAAAAAGCCTATACCTGCAAGCAGCCAGAACGCCGTCACAGCCGAAGACACAAAGCATATTATACCCGCAAATTCAAATCCCATCGCAAATATGTGCACACATACAAGAGCGCGTAACAGCACATTCATATTTGCATGCGCAGCGCCGCCGCTTCCTGAAAGCGGTGCCTGCGGAATCTCACCGCTCCGCTGTACGAGCAGATCCTGAGCGTCAATTTGCGTATCGCCTATCAGATAATCGGCCGAAACGCCGAAAACCATACATATGCCGGCTATATTCAGCGCGTCGGGCAAGGCCGTACCCTGTTCCCAGCGAGAGATCGCCTGGCGGGAGACGCCGAGCTTTTCCGCAGCCTGCTCCTGCGTGAGTGAGGCACTTTTACGCAACTTGATAAATTTTTCCGAAAAGTCCATGGATTTGCCTCCTTGTTTGCAATCTCATTATAAGGCAATCCGGATTCGGTTTGCAAGCAACAAAGACATAAAAGTGCGCAACAACTGTTTACATGCGCCGCGACAACGGAAAAAGGAGACTTAACGCCTCCTTTTTACTATTAAATTGACGCATTATGCGTGACATTGTACTATCGTTTTGACCTGAATAGGCCTTTCAGCCGCCAAGCACCTTTTTGAGGAACCGGCCCGTATAACTTTCGGGATGAGCCGCGATATCTTCGGGCGAGCCGCAGGCTATCACGGTGCCGCCCTTGTCGCCGCCCTCGGGGCCGAGATCGATTATCCAGTCGGCAGTCTTTATGACGTCGAGGTTGTGCTCTATGACGAGCACGGCATTGCCGCTTTCTCTAAGGCGCGCAAGTATTTTTATAAGCTTATCCACGTCGTAGGTATGCAGGCCCGTGGTGGGTTCGTCAAGGATATAAAAGGTCTTGCCCGTGCTGCGCTTGGAAAGCTCGGTGGCGAGCTTTACCCTCTGCGCTTCGCCGCCGGAGAGCGTAGTCGCGCTCTGCCCGAGCTTTATATAGCCCAGCCCCACGTCTACGAGAGTGGATAGCTTGTTGTAGATGGAGCTTATAGGTTTGAAAAATCCGGCGGCGTCCTCCACCGTCATGTCGAGCACGTCGGCTATCGACTTGCCCTTGTACTTGACTTCCAGCGTCTCGCGGTTATAGCGTTTGCCGCCGCACACCTCGCAGGGGACGTAGATGTCGGGCAGGAAGTGCATCTCTATCTGTATGATGCCGCCGCCCTCGCAGTGCTCGCACCTGCCGCCCGCGATATTGAAGGAGAATCTGCCGCTCTTGTAGCCGCGCTCCTTGGCGTCCGGCGTGGCGGCGAACAGGTCGCGTATCATGGTGAACACGCCCGTGTAAGTCGCGGGGTTGGAGCGGGGCGTTCTGCCTATCGGCTGCTGGTCGATGGCTATCACCTTATCGAAGTATTCCAGCCCCTCCATTTTATCGAACTTGCCCTGCGGCTGACGCGCGCCGTTGAGCGCGTTTGCCAGGTAAGGATAGATTATCTCGTTCACAAGGCTGGATTTACCCGAGCCCGAGACGCCCGTCACCACGGTGATAAGCCCCGCGGGGATGCTTACGTCTATGCCCTTCAAGTTGTTCTGCCTGCACCCCGTCACGGTGAGATACCTTCCGTCGGACCGTTTGCGCACGGCGGGAACTTCTATCTTTCTTCTGCCCGCAAGGTAGTCGCCCGTTATGGAGCGCGGCTCGTCCATTATATCCTGCACGGTGCCGCACGCCACCACCTCGCCGCCGTGCACGCCCGCCTTGGGGCCTATGTCCACGATATAGTCGGCGGCGCGCATCGTGTCTTCGTCGTGTTCCACCACGATGAGCGTATTGCCAATGTCGCGCAGCCCCTTTAAGGAGTTCAGCAGCTTTTCGTTGTCGCGCTGGTGCAGGCCGATGCTCGGCTCGTCGAGAATGTACAGCACGCCGGTAAGCGCGCTGCCTATCTGCGTTGCCAGCCTTATGCGCTGGCTTTCGCCGCCGGAAAGCGTTGCCGCGCTGCGCGACAGCGTGAGATATCCGAGCCCGACGTTGCGCAGAAAATCAAGCCGGCTGCATATCTCCTTTAATATGCCGTCGGCAATCATATGTTCCGTAGGGGTAAAGAAATCGAAACCCGATACGAACGCGTAGATATCGTCCACGGGCATATCGCACACTTCGGCGATATTCTTGCCCCCCACGGTAACGGCGAGCGCCTCTTTTTTAAGCCGTTTGCCGTGGCACGCGGGGCAGTCGGTGACGCGCATGTAGCGCTCTATGTCCCACTTTACGCTGTCGGAAGACGTCTGATTATAGCGGCGCTGCAGATTGTTGGCAAAGCCCTCCCACGCCGTCTTGTAGCTGCCGGAAAAACGGTAGGCGTTGTAAGAAAGCTCTATCTGCTCCCCGCCGTTGCCGTACATGAGCATGTCGTACACGCCCTCGGGCAGGTCCTTTACGGGCACGTCGAGCGAAAAGCCGTAGTGCTTTGAAAGCGAATTTATATACATCTGCGTGACGGAAGAACTGTCCAGGTTCCAGCCGCTTATCTTTATCGCGCCCTCGCGCAACGTTTTGGTCTTGTCGGGGCAGATGAGGTCGGGATCTATCACCTGCCTGAAACCGAGCCCGGAGCACTCCGGACAGGCGCCCCACGGCGTATTGAAGGAAAACAGCCTGGGCTCTATCTCCTCTATCGAAACGCCGCAGTCCGGGCAGGCGTAGTTGCTTGAATACAGCTCCTCCTTATCCCCGCCGTCTATGATAACGAGACCGTTGCCGAGTTTTAGGGCGTTTTCCAGGCTGTCCGTAAGGCGTTTTGCAATGCCGTCCTTTATGACCAGCCTGTCTATTACCACGGATATGGTGTGCCTTATATTCTTTTCGAGGCGGATCTCCTCCTGCAGATCGTAAACGGAGCCGTCTATCTTTACCCTGCCGTAACCGCTCTTTTTGAGCGAGGCGAGCTCCTTTGCGAACTCGCCCTTTTTGCCGCGGGCAATGGGCGCCTCCACCATTATTTTACTGCCAGCGGGCAAGGCAAGCACCCTGTCGGCGATCTCGTCGACGGACTGCTTGCGTATCTCCCTGCCGCACTTGGGACAATGCGGTATGCCCACGCGCGCGTACAGCAGACGGAAATAGTCGTAAATTTCCGTTACCGTGCCCACGGTGGAACGCGGGTTGTGTGAAGTGGTCTTCTGGTCTATCGATATAGCGGGGGAGAGCCCCTCGATAAGCTCCACGTCCGGCTTTTCCATCTGGCCGAGGAATTGGCGGGCATAGGAAGAAAGGCTTTCGATATATCTGCGCTGTCCCTCTGCAAATATGGTGTCGAAAGCCAGCGTGGATTTGCCGCTGCCCGAAAGCCCCGTGAACACAGTGAGCGTGTTGCGGGGAATGTGCACGTCGATGTTCTTTAAGTTGTTTTCCTTTGCGCCTTTAACAAAAATCTCTTCTTTCATACCTTTACTTTTTGGGCACGTCCTTGCCCGCCGTGCGCATACGCTTTTTGAGCCCGTTTATCGTGTCGCGTATCTCTATCGCGCGCTCGAAGTCGAGCTGTGCGGAGGCGACCGCCATAAGAGCTTTGAGTTTTTCTATCTCCGCGGGGATGTCGGCAGCCTTTATGTCCTCGCCCGGCTTCTTTTTGCCGGTGATGCCTATCGTGCTCTTAACTTCCTTTATTATCGTCCTCGGCACGATGCCGTGCGCTTTGTTGTATTCGTCCTGCACCCTGCGGCGGCGCTCGGTTTCGTCCAACGCCCTGCGCATGCTGCCCGTTACGCTGTCGGCGTACATTATCACCCTGCCCTCGGCGTTGCGCGCCGCGCGGCCTATCGTCTGTATGAACGCCGTCTCGCTGCGCAAAAAGCCCTCTTTGTCGGCGTCGAGAATGGCTACGAGTTTGACCTCCGGCAGGTCGAGCCCTTCGCGCAGCAGATTTATGCCGCAGAGCACGTCGAATTCGCCGCTGCGCAGCCCGTTTATTATATCTATGCGCTCGAGCGCGTCTATGTCGCTGTGCATATAGCGCACTTTGAGCGAATGTTCCTTCATATAGTCCGTAAGGCTTTCCGCCATGCGCTTGGTGAGCGTGGTGACGAGCACCCTGCCGCCCTCCGCGACCACCTTGTTCACCTCGCCGAGGAGGTCGTCTATCTGCCCCTTTGTGGGCCTGACCTCCACCGTGGGATCGAGCAGCCCCGTGGGGCGGATGAGCTGTTCGACGGTGTTGCCGGACTGCTCCAGCTCGTAAGGGGCGGGCGTTGCCGAAACGCATATCAGCTGCGGCACGCGGGCGTCGAACTCCTCGAAAGTGAGCGGCCTGTTGTCGTAAGCCGAGCTGAGGCGGAACCCGTAATTCACGAGGTTTTCCTTTCTGCTCCTGTCGCCGCGGTACATGGCGCGTATCTGCGGTATCGTCATATGGCTCTCGTCTATAAAAACGAGAAACTGCCCGGCGGGAAAGTAATCCAACAGAGTGAACGACGGTTCGCCCGGGCTCCTGCCGTCGAAATAGCGGCTGTAATTTTCCACGCCGCTGCAATAACCTATCTCCCTTATCATTTCGAGGTCGAACGTCGTGCGCTGTTCCAGCCTTTCCGCTTCCAGCGGCTTGCCGGCGTCGCGGAACGCCTTTACCTCGTCATGCATGTCGCGCTCTATCATGGACAGGGCGTGTTCCAGCCTGTCGCTGCCGACGGCGTAGTGGCTTGCGGGAAATATGCAGACGTGTTTCAGTTCGGACACGACCGTTCCGGTGAGCGCGTCCACCTCGCATATCCTGTCTATCTCGTCGCCGAAAAATTCCACGCGCACCGCCACTTCGGAATTGCCCGCGGGGAAGATCTCCACCACGTCGCCGCGCACGCGGAACGAAGAGCGCCTGAAATCCGTATCGTTGCGGGAATACTGTATCTCCACCAGCCTGCGCAGCAGGGCGTCGCGCTCCAGCTCCATGCCCGGGCGGAGCGACACCGCCAGCCTGAAATATTCCTCCGGCGCGCCGAGGCCGTATATGCAGGAGACGGACGCCACGACTATGACGTCCTTTCTTTCGCCGAGCGACGCGGTGGCGGAGTTGCGCAGCTTGTCTATCTCGTCGTTCAGGCTCATATCCTTTTCGATATAGGTATCGGTGGAAGGTATGTAGCTCTCCGGCTGATAATAATCGTAATACGAAACGAAATACTCCACTCTGTTTTCGGGGAAAAATTCGCGGAATTCGTTGCACAGCTGGGCGGCGAGAGTTTTGTTGTGCGCTATCACGAGGGCGGGCCTGTTCACGTTGGCTATCACGTTTGCCATGGTGAACGTTTTGCCGCTGCCCGTAACGCCCAAAAGCACCTGCGTGCGTATTCCGTCCAGCACCCCCTCCGTGAGCGACTTTATAGCCTGAGGCTGGTCGCCCGTGGGCTGAAATTTTGAATGAAGCCTGAAATCCATATGCGTACCCCGCTTAAATTATAAACCCAAACGCCGACTTTTACAACAACTTTGCGCCCGCTTTGCGGCGTGTAAAAAATAAACATTTGTTTTGGTATATTTTTTCGCGCAAACCAAAAGCTCCGCGGCGTGCGGAGCTTTTACGTTACTGTACGGGTTCGGCGGAAGAGCCGGGCGGTTCCGGCGGGACGACGGGGAAATCCACGCGGAACGTGCTGCCCTTGCCCTGTTCGGATTCGGCGCCGAAGTCGAACGAATGCTTTTCGAGGATGGTCTTTACTATGGGGAGCCCGAGCCCCGTTCCCTTTACGGGACGGGAATGAGTTTCCTTTACGCGGTAATACCTGTTCCAGATGGAGGGCAGATCTTCTTTCGATATGCCCTTGCCGGTGTCGCGCACGGTAAAGCGCGCGCGGCCGCCCTCCGTCAGCAGTTTGAGGCTGACGTACACCTTTTTATCCTCGCCCGTATAGTTGACGGCGTTTGATATCAGGTTATACAGCACCTGGCCTATCTTGCCTTCGTCGGCGCAGGTATAGACGTCGGGATCTATGTCCGTTTCGAAAGAGTAACCCTTGAGTTCCTGCAGGTATTCGAATTTCTGCATTATCCCGTACAGGAAGTCGGTAAGATTGAATACTTTTTTGTTTATCCGGTTCATGTCCGAACTTATTTTGGACATGTTGAGGACGTCGTTCACGAGCTCCGCCAGCCTGTCCGATTCGTCTATTATCACCTGAAGGTGCTTGTCGCGTTTTTCGCGATCGTCGCCCGAGATCTCCTTTATCATGGAGGCGTACGCCTTTATCATGGTGAGCGGCGTGCGCAGATCGTGCGAGACGTTGGCGAGCAGCTCCTTCTGGAAGTCGTCCGATTTTTTGATCTCCGCGCAGGCGTAGTTCAGCGCGTCGGACAGCTGCGCCATTTCGCGGTAATCGGCGGAGGCGAACTTTACGCTGTAATCCCCCTTTGCCATCTTGTTTGCGGACGTCGTGAGGCTTTTGAGAGGATCGGATATTTTTTGCGCCATGCTGTAAGATATCAGGAAAGCTATGAGTATGACGAGTATGCCCAGGATTATCATGTAGCGCTGCACGAAGCCCATCGTGCCGCGGGCGACGTCCATGGAATAGCGCACCGCTATATAGTTGGGCGACTCGGGCGAAGAGGCGAACGGCGTAAACTCCGCGTAAGTGAACACGTTGCCGGTGGCAAACTGTATGCCGCTGCCCTCGAACTCCGATATCCTGTCTATTATGCTTTTGTGCGCGTCCTCCCAATATTCGCGCTCGCTTTCGCTCATGCGCTGGTCAACGGGCAACACGATATCGCCTTTAAGCGTCATGACGGCGATATTCACGTTATTTTCGAACGCTTCCTTTTCGATATATTCGTCGGCGGAAAACAGCGAGGCAAGGTTGGCGTTGTTCGCCATCTCTTTGAGCTGCCCGCCCACCGACACGCCCACGCCGCGTATCTTGTCCTGCGTGTAGCCCGTTATGGAGCCCTGCACTATCAGGTAACAGATAACGCCCACGAGCAGTATCACGAAGAACGCCAGGAAGCAGAAGTTTTTCCAGAGCGTTATGTTAAGGCTGCGCAGCCTTTTAAGCCCCTTTTTTTCAGACTTCAAACTTGTATCCCAGTCCTCTTAAAGTAACGATGAATTTTCTGTACTGTTTGAGATTGCTGCGGAGCATCTTTATGTGCGTGTCGACCGTTCTGTCGTCGCCGTAAAAATCAAAGCCCCACACGTCCATGAGCAGCTTTTCGCGGGTGAGCGCGATGCCCCTGTTCTTTACGAAATAAAACAGTATCTCGTATTCCTTGGGCGTGAGCTCCGCCTTTTCGCCGTCAACGTAAACGTTCCTGCCCGCCATGTCTATGGTGAGCCCTTCGAACTTGTAAACGTCGTTTTTCGGCTCTTCCTTTCCGGCGCTCCTGCGCTTGGTGACGGCGTTTATGCGCGCCATCACCTCCTTGGGGGAAAACGGCTTGGTTACGTAATCGTCCACCCCTATCTCGAAGCCGAACAGCTTGTCGTATTCCTCTCCGCGCGCCGACAGCATTATCACGGGGATATCCTTTGTCTTTCTTATCTCCTTTACGGCGGAAAAACCGTCGAGCTTGGGCATCATGACGTCCATAAGTATCACGTCGTAGTCGTTGTCGCGGCACATGCGCACGGCCTCCATGCCGTCGGTCGCCTCGAACGCTTCGTTGCCCTCGAACTCGACGTACTCTTTGAGCACGTTGCGTATCATCTCTTCGTCGTCTACAATAAGCACTTTCATAAAAAAATCCGCCTTTAAGGTGTTCTTATAATATTTTTAACCTGCTATACGGTCTTATGAAACATAAATACCACAATATTATTAGATTTGCTTAAAACATCAATGAAATATCCGTGAAATTTACCCCCCCTCCCGCAGAAAAATTTCACGCAAAAACAACGAACAAACGTTTGACAAACCCGGCCGGCGGTGCTATAATCGCAATATAAACAAATGTTTGCGCGGCGCGATTCGGGTTTTTACGCAGCCGCGCAAGCAAGGCAGGTTACAACGATGTTGGACGCTCACACGCTGCAGATACTGACGGAAAGCGCTAAATACGACGTATCCTGCTCCTCCTCCGGTTCGGAACGGGCGAACCGGAAAGGCGGGCTGGGGAACGCTTCCGCCGGGGGCATATGCCACTCCTTTACCCCCGACGGAAGATGTATCTCCCTGCTTAAAATACTTATGAGCAACGAATGCCTGTACGACTGCGAATACTGCCCGAACAGGCGCTCTTCAGGCACGGAGCGGGCGCGGATAACGCCCGACGAGGTGTGCAGGCTGACGATAAACTTTTACAGGCGCAACTATATAGAGGGGCTGTTCCTCTCCTCCGCCGTGTTCGACACGCCGGACAGAACGATGGAGCTGCTTACGGAAACGGTGGTGCGCCTGCGCAAACTTTATAACTTTAACGGATACGTCCATCTTAAAGGCATCCCCGGGGCGGACGCGGAGATAATGATGAAGGCGGCGCGCTACGCCGACAGGATGAGTTACAACATAGAGCTGCCTTCGGAAAAGTCGCTTAAACTGCTCGCGCCGCAAAAAAACAGGGACGCCCTGCTGACGCCGATGAAGAGGCTGCAGACGGCGATGACGTACGACCGCGAAAACAAAGTAAGGACGGGCAGGGTGCTGCCCGCGGGGCAGACCACGCAGATGATAGTGGGCGCCTCGCCGGAGAGCGACGGGCAGATACTGCGCCTGACGGAATATCTTTACAGACGGGTGGGATTGAAGCGGGTGTATTACTCCTCTTATATCCCCGTGACGGCCAGCCCTCTGCTGCCCGCAAGGCCGGCGGGGCTGCTGCGCGAACACAGGCTTTACCAGGCAGACTGGCTGCTGAGGTTTTACGGTTTCGACGCGGACGAACTGTGCGGCGAAGGCGAATATTTAAGCGAGGAACACGATCCGAAGTGCGCGTGGGCGCTTAAAAACATGCACCTGTTCCCCGTGGAGATAAATTCCGCGCCCCTCGAAACGTTGCTGCGCGTGCCGGGCATAGGCGCCAGGAGCGCTTACCGGATAACGGAAGCGCGCAGGTATGCCCGTCTCGGATTTGAAGATCTTGCAAAAATGCGCATAGTTTTGAAGCGGGCGAAGCACTTTATAACTTGTAAGGGCAAATTTTACGGCGCGGAGGGAACGGCCGTGCGCGCGGCGCTCATGTCGGACGAAAGATGCCGCCGCGGCGGGCAAGACGAGCAGCTTTCGCTGTTCTCCACCGCCTCAGACGCCGTTGCGGCGCTTACGGGGCAGTTATGAAGATATTTTTGACAGACGGCACCGCGGCGGGATTTTACACCGCGGTGTTCGATGCTTACGGGCACGAAGGCAGCATGATAACTTCGTGCGATATGCAGCTGGGGCTGGACAGCGAGATAACCGAGGTGACCGCCGACGAGAACAAGGCGAAGAGAGTGACGGACAAGCTGTGCAAGATAGACGGATACGCCACGGGCGACGTAGACCTTGCGTTGCGCAGCGGCGACTGCACGAAGGAACAGACGGCGTTCGAATATATAAAGCTGATAGTGCGCAGCGGGCGGCCGGTGCGCAGGATGCTTTCGCAGCCGGCGGTAATAGAGATGAACGGGCTAACGGGACGCGTTGCGGGCGAACTGCACAAAATGAAGGGATTTTTGCGGTTCATGGAGACGGCGGACGGAGCGCTTTACGCCCCGTGTTCGCCCGACAACGACATAATCGACCTGCTTGCGCCGCACTTTAAGGCGCGATTGGGCGCGCAACCTTTCGTGATACACGACGTAAAGCGCAAAAAAGCGGTGCTGTGCGACGGCAACGAATGGTTTGCCGCGGACGCCGGCGAGGCGGAAGTTTACCTTTCGGAATACGAGCTCGCGTTTGAAAACCTGTGGAGAAAATACTATGCGAGCGTTAACGTCGACGAGCGCCCGCACGAAAAACAGATGCGCGGATATATGCCCGTGCGGTATTGGAAATTCATGCCCGAAAAGAAGGGCGGCGCATAAAAATTGCCCTGCGGCGTAAACGCCGCAGGGTAATTTTACTTGTCGGAATTTTTTTGAACTTCCTCCGCTATCTTATCGAAGAACGCGGACAGATAGTTATTCTTTACCCGCTCTATCTTTCCGCCGTCCGCGGCAAGCGTGAGCTCGCGGTCTACGGGCACCTTTGCCACGGCGGGTATGCCGTGTTCGAGGGCTATCGCGTCGGCAACGCTTTCGCCGAACACGCTTATCTTTGCGCCGCAGCCGGGGCAGGTGATATAGCTCATGTTTTCCACGATGCCGAGAATGGGCACGTTCATCATCTGCGCCATGTTTATTGCCTTGGAGACTATCATCCCCACAAGGTCCTGAGGCGTGGTGACCACCACTATGCCGTCGAGCGGGATGCTCTGGAACAGCGTGAGCGGCACGTCGCCCGTTCCCGGAGGCATGTCCACGAACATAAAGTCCACGCCCTGCCATATCACGTCCGTCCAGAACTGGAGCACGGTGCCGGAGATGAGCGCGCCGCGCCACACCACGGGATCTTCCTCGTTTTCGAGCAGCAGGTTCATGCTCATCATCTGCACGCCCTCGCCGCTTACGCAGGGAAGGATGCCCGTTTCGTCGCCGCGGGCGCGTTCGTGAACGCCGAACATCCTGGGTATGGAAGGGCCGGTTATGTCCGCGTCCATAACGGCAGTAACGTTGCCCTTTGCCTGCGAAGCCGCCGCAAGCAGCGCGCAGGTCATGGACTTGCCGACGCCGCCCTTGCCGCTGACCACGGCTATCACGTGCTTTATATCGCTCATGGCGTGCGGCTGTTTTTTAAGATCGCGGGGCGCCGAACGCGAGGGGCAGTCTTCACCGCACGAGCTGCAGTCGTGCGTACAATTTTCCGCCATAAAAATTTCTCCTTGTCGAAATGTCAGATTAAATTTTATGCCAAGCCGCATAAAAAGTCAAGCCAATACATATTTTGCGCAAAAAAATAAGGTAATCGCTTGCAATGGCGGGCTTTTTTTGCTAAAATGATATAGCTGTGCTAGGCGGGGAGTCAGCGGTGCCCTGTACCTGCAATCCGCTACAGCAGGGCCGAATGGTCCCTCCCGACGCGGCAGATGGAAGGCTGCGCCCCGTAAGGGGCGTCGATCGCAAGGTCTTATGCAACCGGAAGCTGCGAACC
>CALVLW010000005.1 GCA_944341315.1 uncultured Clostridia bacterium | reverse complement strand
CGTGGGCACGGTCAGGGTAGTCGGCGGCAGGTTTCTGTGTGAAAGTGCCGAGCGCCCGGCGGAGGGAGATTGCTTCAAGGTGCTGCGCTCCGGCCGCGAACTGTGCGGCGCCCGCTTCGAAGGCGAGGCGAAGGGCGGCTTTTTCGTGAGCGCGTCCGGGCGGCTGAAAAACGGCGATAAGCTGTTCGTTACCACCGATACACGCCTGAACGAAAGGCTGCTTTCCGAAAGGCGGTCGCGTGCGGTTACCGTAAGCGCGCGGTTTGCCGTGGGCGAGCCTCCCGTGGCTTTGGTGGACGGCGTGAGGACTGTCGGCGAAGAACCGCTTGCAAGGGCGGAGAACAGGCCGCTCAACGCAGACGACGTGCGCGGCTGTTTTCGAAAGGTGGGCGATCTTCCGCTCGAAGTGCGCTTCGGCGATGTGGAGGTAGAGGGCGAACCTTACCTGGGCATGGCAAAGCTGAACGCGTTCAGGCGCGCGGCCTATGAAAAATATCTTGACGACGTTACGGATAAGCACAGGTCGCTGCCGGAAGGCGGGCCCGCAATTCCCGCACCTATCCGCGGCAAAAACGGAAAAACGGCGGTCGTCTGCACTTCTCTCCGCGGCGTCGCCGCTGATATAGGGATACTCAAGCCGGACGATTATTCCGCCGACCTTGTCGCGCTCGTACAGGGGTTCGAGGGTGAAAAATATCTGTATCTGCCGCCCTTTTTGAGCGGCGCGGACGTTGAGCTGGTCAGGCGCGCGGCGGCTCCTTTCGACGGCGTTTACTGCGAGGGTTTTTACGGCGTAGAGCTTGCGCGGGAGCTCGGCAAGCCGCTGTTTGCGGGGACGGGGTTCAACGTTGCCAACACTTTTGCGGCGGAGTGGCTTTCGCAAAACGCAAAATACTACTGCGTATCCAAGGAGCTCACCGCGGCGGAGAGCAGGGGGCTGTGCGCCGGCAACGCCTTTGCGCTTGCGTGCGGCGGCATAAAACTGATGGATCTCGTTTATTGCCCGTTCGGAAAGAACTGTCGTTCGTGCGACGGGCGTCAGATCTATACGCTCACCGACGAAGCGGGCAGAAAATTCCCGTTGCGGCGGTACGTGACCACTGACTGCCGTTTCGAGATATACAACTGCGCAAACCTGCTGTGCGGCCCGGCTGCCGGCTTGCTTGCCGATTTTACCGTTACGGGCGACCTTTCCCGCAAGCTCGGCGACGGAGCGGCTCTTAAAGCGGCTCTCGGCGCGATCACGCGCGGGCACGTCGACCTGCCTGTACTTTGAACTGTATGAACGAAGAATTTTATCAGAAACTCGAATTGAATAAGGTGCTTGCCGGGTGCGCGGCGCACGCGGTGCTCGGCGGTACAAAAGAGCGGATACTTTCCTGCGTGCCGTCCGCCGACCTCGGCGAGGTGCGCGAGCGGCTCGACCGCACGGAAGAGGCAGACCGCCTGCTGTTCGGCGCGGGAGTCCCCGGCATAGAGTATTTCGGCGACGTGTCCGATCTGCTCACGCGCGCGCAAAAGGGCAGCACGCTCTCCTGCGGGGAGCTTATGGAGGTAAACGCGCTCAACCGTTCGGCGCGCATAGCATACGGCTCGGTGACCGCCGTTGCGGACGAAAATATAAAGCTGCTGCGGGCGGACTGCGCGCAGCTGTATTTCGATAGGGCGCTCGAAGACGACGTTGCGTTTGCCGTCGTCTCCGACAGCGAAGTCAGCGACCGCGCCAGCGAAAAGCTGTTCGACATCCGCAGCCGCATAAAGTCGCTCAATGCGCGTATCCGCGGCAAGCTTTCGGAATATATAAGCGGCCCCACGGCCGCATACCTGCAGGACGCCTCCGTCACCATGCGCGGCGACAGGTTCGTTATCCCGGTAAAAGCCGAATATAAAAACAAGGTGCGCGGATTCGTGCACGACCGCTCGCAGACGGGCGCAACCTTTTTTATCGAACCGGAATACGTGCTCGAACTCAACAACGAGCTCATCGCCCTCACGTTAGACGAGCGCGAAGAGGTGGAGCGTATCTTAAAGTCGCTCTCCGCGCGTTTCGGCGCGCTTGCGGAAAGGCTGCGCACCGATATCTGTGTGCTCGAAGAACTCGACTTCTGCTATGCCCGCGCGCAGTATGCCTACGGGATAAAAGCGGTAAAGCCCGCGGTGAACGCCCGCGGCTGCACGGACATAATCAAGGGCAGGCATCCGCTTATAGATAAGGACAGGATAGTCCCGGTAAGCGTGCAGCTCGGCAAGGATTATAATTTTCTGCTGCTCAGCGGCGCAAATACGGGCGGCAAGACGGTAACGCTTAAAATGATCGGCCTGTTCAGCCTGATGGCGGCGTGCGGGCTGTTTATTCCCGCCGCGGCAGGCAGCGTCGTGGGCATCTTCGACAACGTTTTCTGCGACCTCGGCGACAGCCAGAGTATAGAGGAGAGCCTTTCGACCTTTTCTTCGCACATAAAAACGATCGTGGACATAGTAAAAAACGTCACCCCGTCAAGCCTCGTGCTGATAGACGAGCTCGGCGGCGGCACCAATCCCGACGAGGGGCAGGCCCTTGCGCGCGCGGTCGTGGAAAAGCTGCTTGCAACGGGCTGCAAGGGCGTGGTCACGACGCACTTTACCGCGCTTAAAGAGTTTGCGTTCGGCGCGCAGGGCATAGAGAACGCGAGCATGGAATTCGATTCCGCAACGCTCAGGCCGCTTTACAGCATACGCATAGGCATGCCGGGTTCGAGCAACGCGCTTGCGATATGCAGGCGAATGGGACTGCCGCAGGACGTTCTCGACAGCGCCGTGTCCTACCTTTCGGAGGGCGGGCGCGCATTCGAAAACATAGTGCGCAGCGCGGAGGACAGCAGGGTAGAGGCGGAAAGGCTGCTGGCGGAAAACGAGCGGCTGCGCTTACGGCTGCAACAAAAACTTGCCGAGGCGGAGGCGCGTTCCGAAGCTTTGGAGCGCGAGCGGGCAAAGCTGCTTTCCGGCGCCAGGGCGGAGAGCAGGCGCATAATCAACGAACGTGCCGAAGAGGCTGAGCGCCTGCTTGCCGAAATAGAGGAAGTGTTCAGAAAGGAGACGGTCACGGACGCCGACATCATAAAGGCGCGCACGCTTAAAAACAAGCTGCGCGACGCTGCGTTCAGGCAGGAGGAATCTCCCGATCGGCAGACGCCTTACGCGCCCACTGCAGAAAAACTCGCCGCGGGCGACTCCGTGTTCGTAAAGCCGATGCAGACGGAGGGGACGGTGCTTTCGTTTTCGCCGTCCAAAGGCGAAGCCGAGGTGGCGTGCGGCAGCATGAAACTGCGCTGCAAGCTTTCCGAGCTGCTCGCAGTCGCGCCTGCCAAAAAGGACGAGCGGAAGGAAAACGTCAAGGTCGTGCGCAGGATCGCGCCCTCGCGCCCCGTACTCGAAATCAACGTGATCGGGCTTACGGCGGAGGAAGCGCTCTACGAGGTGGATAACTTTATCGACAAGGCCGTCACCGACAACCTCGAAGAGGTAAAGATAATCCACGGCGTGGGCACGGGCAGGCTGCGCAAGGCGATCGCCGAACGGCTGAAACGCCATAAAAACGTCGAAAGTTTCCGTTTGGGTAAATACGGCGAGGGCGAAACGGGCGTTACTTTTGTGAAACTGAAATAAATCAGGTCAATAATTTGCCCCGATGCTAATATCATATAAATAGTAATCGCATCATAGGGGTAAACTGTTGAAGAGCAAACTTACGGCCGTGGTCACCAATCTGGTCATATGCGCGGTGATAGCCGTTACCGCGTTGGTAGGGTTTTACGGCGGAAGCGCCGCCGCGGTGGCGGACGCCGATAACGTTTATTACGGCTCGCAGTCCGAGGGCGAAGTGTGCCTGATGTTCAACGTGTATCAGAACGCCAACTGCGTGCGCGAGATACTCGGCGTGCTGGACGACTACGGCGCGTCCGCCACGTTTTTTATGGGAGGCTGCTGGGCGGACGACAACACCGACTGCGTGCGCGAGGTCTTTGCCGCAGGGCACGAGATAGGCAGCCACGGCTACTTTCACAAGGACCATTCCAAATTAAGTTACGAGGGCAACCTTGCGGAGATCTCCACCTCCGTAAGGCTGCTGGAAGCGCTCTGCGGGGCTGAGGTAAAGCTCTTCGCGCCTCCTTCGGGCGCGTTCGGCGAATATACGGTCGGCGCGTGCGGCAAGCTCGGGCTGAGCCTTATAATGTGGAGCAAAGACACGATCGATTGGCGTGACGGCGATCCGGATCTGATATACGACCGCGCCACGGACGGACTTAAAGGGGGCGACTTCGTACTTATGCACCCCACGGAGAGCACGGTAAAAGCGCTCCCCGGAATACTCGGTTACATCGGCAGCGCAGGGCTTTCCTGCACGACCGTTTCACACGCTTTAGGAGAATAAAAAATACGATGGTTTACAGCAAGAAACTCGATAACGGGATAAGGCTCGTGGTCAAGCAGATGGACGGACTTATGTCCGTCAGCATGGGCGTGCTCGTGGGTACGGGCGCTTACGCGGAGAGCGACGCCGAAGACGGTATTTCGCATTTTATCGAACATATGATGTTCAAAGGCACGAAAAAACGCACCGCGTTTGCCATATCGGACGAAATGGACAGGATAGGCGCGCAGACCAACGCGTTCACCGGCAAGGACGTCACCTGTTATTACGCCAAATCCACTACGGAAAACGCGGCGGCGGCGTTCGAGATACTTGCCGACCTGTTTATCGACAGCGTCTTCCCCGAAGAGGAGATGGAGCGCGAAAAGAACGTTATAATAGAAGAAATAAGCATGAACGAGGACACGCCCGACGATCTGTGCCTGGACGTGCTTTCCGAGGCCTTTTACGGCAGGGAAGGTTACGGCAGAAACATCCTCGGCAGCAGGCAAAACGTGCTGTCGTTCACCCGGGACGACGTCCGCAGGTATATGCAGGCGCGCTATACGGCGGACAATATCGTGATCGCCATGGCGGGCAACATCCCGTTAGGGCTCGCGGAGGAGCTTGCCGAAAAGTATTTCGGCTGCCTGCCCGCGACGCGCGCGGACAAGCGCGAGATAAGCGTGAACGCAAGGCACCGTTCGCTGGTCAGGTACAAGGATATCGAACAGGTGCACTTTGCGCTTGCGTGGCCTTCCGTCACGCGCGACGACAGGCTGTACGACGCCGTGCGCATAATGAATTCCGTGCTCGGCGGAAGCATGAGCTCGCGCCTCTTTCAGGAAGTGCGCGAAAAACTCGGGCTGGCGTACACCGTGTATTCCTATAATTCCGCGTATGCCGACACGGGCACGATGGTGGTCTATGCCGGCGTGAACGCCAAAAATTATCTCAGATCCGTCGACGCCGTAAAAAAGTGCATAGAGGATATAAAGCGCGGCAACGTAAGCAAGGAGGAGTTCGAGCGCGGCAGGGAGCAGCTCAAAGCTTCGTCCGTGTTTGCACAGGAGAGCACGAGTTCGCAGATGCTGCTGTACGGCAAGGAGATGCTTTACAGCGGCAGGCCGTACGATTTCGAACGGCGCATTGCCGACATAAACGCCGTTACGGAGGACGACGTAGCCGAAGCGATAGCGCGCAGTTTCGACGAGAGCAAAACGGCGGCGGCGCTTGTCGGGAAACTAAAAACTCCGCTCGACGTCTGATCATGTCCGAAGTAAAATACGGCTTCGGCCCCGTCTTCGACAACAACAGCCGCGTTCTCATCCTGGGCAGCTTTCCTTCGGTAAAGAGCAGGCAGGTGGAATTTTATTACGGCAACGCGCAGAACAGGTTCTGGAAAACGCTGTGCGCGTATTTCGGCGAGCGCGTGCCGCAGAGCACCGCCGGAAAGGTGGACCTTCTGCACCGCCGCAGGATCGCGCTCTGGGATATCGTAACGGAGTGCGAGATATCCGGTTCGAGCGACGCGAGCATTAAAAATTACCGCGTTGCGCGCCTTTCCGACGTTCTGGACAACGCTCCGATAGAGCTCATAATACTCAACGGTTCAAAGGCGAGCGAGATATTTATAAAACATTACCCCGACCTTAAAGTGCCGCACGTTATGCTGCCGTCCACAAGCCCCGCCAACCCGCGCGACGGCACGGCGGTCTGGCATTCGGCGCTTTCGTGTATTTTCGAGGACGACTGATATGATATCGTACGAAGAATTGCTGTCGCGGCTCGTATCGCTTTCCGACAAAGGTTACGCGGAGTTCAGCCGCAGGCTTGCAAACGACGGGCAGCTTAAGTTCCTGGGAGTGCGCATGCCCGTGCTCAGAAAGCTTGCAAAGGAGTATAGGGGGTGCTACCGCGAATTTTCCCTCTTCCCCGACGAATATTTCGAGGTGGTGTTTCTTAAACTCGGTATTGCGGCGCTGCTACCGTTTGCGGAATTTATAAAAGTTTCCGACGGCTGCACGGCGCTTTTGACCGATTGGGCGCTGTGCGATTGCTTTGCGCCTGCGTGCATACGCAAAAACAGGCAAGCGTACGTTCCTTACATAAAGAGGTACCTCGCCGCAGATTCGGGCAAAAACGGCGGCGAATTCGTCCGCAGGTACGCGCTCACCACGCTGCTGCATTTTTATGTGGAGGAAGAGTATCTGCCGCTCGTATTTTCCTGCATAGAAAACTGCCGTCCTTCGGCCTATTACGTCGTTATGGGCGCTGCGTGGCTGCTTGCGGAGGTGCTTGTAATGCATTATCCTGCCGGTTTGCGGTTTTTGGATAGTACTATGTGTGACATAAATATCAAATTCAAGGCGATTTCAAAGGCGTGCGACAGTTTCCGCATAACGCCGGAACAAAAGGCCGAGCTGCGGGCGGTGCGCGCCCGATTGCGCGGAAGAGAGTAATGCGGGCAAATTTTCAAAAAAAGTATTGACTTAGCGTGCGATTTTTATTAAAATAATCAGGACGGGCGGCTTTTGCGGCTTTGCCGCGCAATAAATCGGCTTGCCCGCAGGAAAACGAAATGACGATAAACGAAAAGCTTACGCAGGAGTTCGGCTTAAAACCGGAGCACACGGACAACATCGTCGCCCTTCTGGACGAGGGCAACACCATCCCGTTCATCGCGCGTTACCGCAAGGAAAAGACGGGCGCGATAGACGACCAGGTGCTCAGGCAGTTCGTGGACAGGTTCGAATATCTAAAAAACCTGGAAAAGCGCAAGGAGGAAGTGCGCAAATCCATAACCGAGCAGGGCAAGATGACGGAGGAGTTGGAGACGGCGATCTCCGCCTGCGCCACGCTCACGGAGATAGAGGACGTTTACCGCCCCTACAAACAAAAGAAAAAGACGCGCGCCTCCGTGGCGATAGAGCGCGGGCTGCAGCCGCTTGCCGACTTCATCCTCGCGCAGGAGGGCGATCCTTATGCCGAGGCGGACAAGTTCGTGAACGAAGAAAAGGGCGTGCCCGACAGACAGGCCGCCATAGACGGGGCCAAGGACATAATCGCCGAGATAGTTTCCGATAACGCGGAGCTCAGGAAAAAGCTGAGGGAGCTGTTCGAAAACCACGGCGAATTGCAGTCCAGGATGGTCAACGACGACGGCAAGGGCACTTACGCCATGTATGCGGACTATGCCGAGCTCGTTCCCGAAATAAAGAACCACCGCGTGCTTGCGGTCAACAGGGGCGAAAAGGAGGGCTGCCTTAAAGTAAAGCTCTATTTCAACCCGGACATGGCAAAGCGCGTGTGCGCGGCGAAATATATACACTCCAAAGGCGCCTGCGCCGAGCTCATCCGCGAGGCGGCCGAAGACGGTTACGACAGGCTGATAGAGCCTTCCGTAGAGCGTGAAGTGCGCGCGCTGCTCACCGAAAAGGCGGGCGAACAGGCGATTAAGATGTTCGAAGTCAATCTGCGCCCGCTGCTTTTGCAGCCGCCCGTAAAGGGCAAGGTGGCGCTCGGTCTCGATCCCGGTTACAGGATGGGCTGCAAGGTAGCCGTGGTGGACGAAACGGGCAAAGTGCTCGAAACGTCTGTCATCTACCCCGTTCCGCCCTTCCACAGGGAAGAAGAGGCCAAAAAGACGGTTAAGGCGCTCATAGCAAAGTACGGCGTGGACATGATAGCCATAGGCAACGGCACGGCGAGCAAGGAGACGGAGATCTTCGTCGCCGACATGCTCAAAGAGGTGGAGCGCGACGTAAGCTATATGGTGGTAAACGAGGCCGGCGCGAGCGTTTATTCGGCAAGCAAGCTCGCCGCGGAGGAGTTCCCCGATTACGATTTGAACGTTCGTTCGGCCATCTCCATAGCGCGCAGGCTGCAGGATCCGCTTGCGGAGCTTATCAAGATAGATCCCAAGTCCATAGGCGTGGGGCAGTATCAGCACGACGTCGACCAGAAGAGGCTGGACGGCGCGCTCGGCGGCGTCGTGGAGGACTGCGTGAACAGTGTGGGCGTCGACCTGAACACGGCAAGCGCTTCGCTTTTGGAGCACGTTGCGGGGCTCAACGCGGGCATCGCCAAAAACATAGTGGCTTACCGCGAAAGCAACGGCAAATTCACCGCCCGCTCGCAGCTGCTCGGCGTAAAAAGGCTGGGCGAAAAGGCTTACGAACAGTGCGCGGGCTTTTTGCGCATCCCCGGCGGCGAAAACATACTCGACAACACCGCCGTGCATCCCGAATCTTACGAAAAGGCGAAAAAACTGCTCGGGCTGTTCGGCTACGACGAAGAGGACGTAAAGAGCGGCGGTATTGCCGAACTTTCGCAAAAAGTAAAGGCGTTCGGCGAAGCCAAAGCGGCGGAATGCGTCGGGCTCGACGTTGCCACTCTGCGCGACATAATAACCGAACTCATGCGCCCCGGCAGGGACATACGCGACAGTCTGCCCGCGCCCAAGCTGCGCAAGGACATAATGGGCATAGAGGATCTGCAGGTGGGCATGGTGGTGGACGGCACCGTGCGCAACGTAATAGATTTCGGCGCTTTCATCGACATCGGCGTGCATCAGGACGGCCTCGTGCATATTTCGGAGATAACCGACAGGTACATAAAGCACCCTTCGGACGTGCTTAAAGTGGGCCAGCAGGTAAAGGCGGTCGTGATAAGCGTGGACGTAAAGAAGCACAGGATAGGCCTTTCGCTCAAACAAGTAAAAAAAGCCGCCAATTGACTTGACAATCGGCCGGGCTTATTGTAAAATTTATGTGAAATAAATTATGCGGAGGAACCGTTACATGTTGGAAGAAATCGCAAAAATGCTCGGCGAACAGCTCGACGTCGATCCTGCCACCATAACTGCCGACACCGATATAATAAAGGATCTCGGCGCAGATTCCCTCGACGTTGTCGAGCTTTTGATGGCCCTCGAGGAAAAGACGGGTAAGACCATTCCCGAAGACAAGGTCGCAGAGATAAAGACCGTGGGCGACATAGCCAAAGTTCTCGAAACTCTTTAAGACGGTATTTTTAAGCGGGGCGCTTTCGCGCTCCGCTTATTTTCTGCCGAAACGCCCGCCGCAGTGCCTGCGGCGGGCGTTTCCGTTTCAGATTATAATGTTTATCAGCCTGCGCGGAACGACGATGAATTTTTTTATCGCGCAGCCGTTTATCAAAGCCGCGATCTCGCCGTTGCTTTCAACGAGCGAACGTATCTCTTCGTTCGTCACGTCTGCGGGGATGTTCATCTTTGCTTTTATTTTGCTGTTTATCTGCACCGCATATTCAAAGGTATCCTCGCCGCACTTGCTCTCGTCGTATTCCGGCCACTTTTCGTAGGCGACGGTATCTTCGTGCCCCAGCACCTCGTGCCAGATCTCTTCGGTCAGGAAGGGTATGACGGGGTTTATCAGCTTTATGAAGCCTTCGGCGTATCGCCTGGGGAATTTTCTGCCTTCGCCCGTCTCTTTATACACGGCGTTTATAAACACCATCATCTGCGAGATCGCCGTGTTCACTTTGAGCGCTTCGTAATCCTCGCCGACCTTCTTTACCGTCTGGTTATATATCTTTTCGAGGTTGGCGTTGGGCTCGTCGGCGATGGCGTCCGCTTCGAAATAGAGCCTGTGTATGCGGTCGACGAATTTTTTTACGCCCTCTATGTTCTTGGTGTTCCACGGCTTGGTGTCCGCAACGGGGCCCATGAACATTTCGTACATCCTTAACACGTCGGCGCCGTAGTCGCGCACCACGTCGTTGGGGTTTATCACGTTGCCCTTGGATTTGGACATCTTTTCGCCGTCTTCACCCAGTATCATTCCCTGGTGGAAGAGCTTTTTGAACGGCTCCTTGCAGGGCACGAGCCCCTTGTCGAACAGGAAGTTGTTCCAGAACCGCGAATACAGCAGGTGTCCCACGAGGTGTTCCTTGCCGCCGCAGTAAAAATCTACGGGCATCCAGTGTTTAAGGAGCTCGTAATCCGCAAACTCCTTGTCGTTGTGCGGATCGCAGTAGCGGAGGAAGTACCACGAAGAACCTGCCGAACCGGGCATCGTCGCGGTCTCGCGCCTGCCCTTTACGCCGTCCACGGTCACGTTCACCCAATCGGTCGCGTTGTCGAGCGGCGCCTTGCCGTCGCGCGCCTTGTAGTCCTTCATTTTGGGCAGAACGAGGGGCAGCTCTTCGTCTTTAAGCGCCACGTCGCGCCCGTCTTCCAGGTGCACTATGGGCACGGGTTCGCCCCAATAACGCTGGCGTGCGAATATCCATTCGCGCAGCCTGTAAGAAACGGCCTTTTTCCCGCAGCCGTGCTCTTCCAGCCACGCCGCCATCCTGTCAACGGCGTCCTGCTTGTCGAGCCCGTCAAGAAAACCGGAATTTATGTGCTTTCCGTCCCCGGTGAACGCCTCTTTTTCCGTGTCGCCGCCCTCGAGCACGGGTATCACGGGCAGGTCGAACTTTTTTGCGAACGCGTAATCGCGTTCGTCGTGCGCGGGCACGGCCATTATCGCGCCCGTGCCGTAAGAGGTGAGCACGTAATCGCTTATGAATACGGGGAGTTTCGCGCCGTTTACGGGGTTTACGGCGTAAGCGCCCGTAAACACGCCCGTCTTTTCTTTGCCGAGCTCCGTCCTTTCGAGTTCCGATTTGCTCGCGCACGCCTTTCGGTAAGCTTCTATCTCCGCCCTTCTGTCGGCGGAGGCGATCTCGTCCACGAGCGCGTGTTCGGGGGCGAGCACGCAGTAGGTGGCGCCGAACAGCGTGTCGCAGCGGGTGGTGAACACGGTGAATTTTTTATCCGTGCCGTCCACGCCGAACACGACGTTCGCGCCCACAGACTTGCCTATCCAGTTGCGCTGCGCCGTTTTGGACGCCTCCGGCCAGTCAAGGCCGTCCAGCCCTTCCAGCAGGCGTTCGGCGTACTTGTTTATGTCTATCACCCATTGCTTCATGTTCTTGCGCACTACGGGGAACCCGCCGCGCTCGCTCTTGCCGTCGATTATCTCGTCGTTGGCAAGCACGGTGCCGAGCTCTTCGCACCAGTTTACCGGCACGTCCGCATAGCGTGCCAGCCCCGCCTCGTAGAGCCGTTTGAATATCCACTGCGTCCATTTGTAGTAGGAGGGATCGCAGGTGGATATCGTCTGCGTGTAGTCGTAGGAAAGGCCGAGCATTTTGAGCTGCGAAGTAAAGGTGGCTATGTTTTTCTGCGTGAACCCGTCGGGATCGTTGCCCGTCTTTATGGCGTACTGCTCGGCGGGCAGTCCGAAAGAATCGAAGCCTATGGGGTGCAGCACGTTGTATCCCTGCATGCGCTTCATGCGGGCGATTATGTCGGTAGCCGTGTAGCCCTCCGGATGGCCGACGTGCAGTCCCGCGCCGGAAGGATAGGGGAACATGTCGAGAATGTAATATTTGGGTTTGGAAAAGTCTTTAAGGTCGGTATGGAACGTGCCGTGCTCGTCCCAATACTTTATCCATTTGTTTTCTACGTCGTTGAAGTTTGTGTAGGCCATGTCGTCATCCCTGTTTTTTAATATTTACATTATACATAAACGCACGCCTTTTAGCAAATATTTTTTACTTATTATAATGCATTAAAGTTGTTGACAAACCCGTCCGAAAATAATATCATATAGTTACCGTGGCGAAGGACGAGTACCGTCCGCGGTGCCTTTCAGAGAGCGGAGCCTCAGGCTGTAAGTTCCGCAGGCGCGGCGGGCAGCGGGAAACCAGCCTGCACATCGCGCGGCGACAATTTTACGAGCGGTCTTAAAGACAATTAAGGTGGAACCGCGCAAAAAGTATTTTGCGTCCTTAAACGTTGCCGGAAGCGGCAATTTTAAGGGCGTTTTCTTTTTTATTAAACTGACAGGAGAGGGTTTATGAAAGTATTTCTCAAAAACGGTGAAGGACTCGTGCTCGACGAGGGGGCAAAGTGCTCCGACGCGGCAAAGGCGATAAGCGATTCGCTGGCAAGGAACGCCGTGGCGGCAAAGGTAAACGGCAAGCTCACCGATCTTTCCGCCTCGCTTTCCGACGGCGACAAGCTCGAGCTGGTTACGCTCAGGGACAAGGAGGGCATGGACGTTTACCGCCACACCTGCGCGCACGTTCTCGCTCAGGCGGTAAAGACCATCTTCCCCACGTGCAAACTTGCTATCGGCCCCGTCATAGAAAACGGTTTTTATTACGATTTCGAATTCAATACGCCCATCACGCAGGACGATTTCCAAAAGATAGAGACCGAGATGGCAAAAATAATAAAGGCGAACACTCCGATAGAGCGCTTCGAACTCCCCCGCAAAGAGGCTGTGGAACTGATGACCGGCTTCAAAGAAAAGTATAAGGTGGAGATAATAAGCGACCTGCCGGAAGGCGAGCAGATCTCGTTCTATAAACAGGGCGCGTTCACCGACCTGTGCCGCGGGCCGCACCTTCCTTCCACCGGCAGGATAAAGGCTTTCAAACTCACTTCGCTTGCCGGAGCTTATTGGCGCGGCAACGAAAAGAATAAGATGCTCACCCGCATCTACGGCGTCGCTTTTGCCAAAAAGGACGAGATGAAAGCTTATTTCGATATGCTCGAAGAGGCAAAAAAGCGCGACCACATCAAGCTCGGCAGAGAGCTAAAGCTGTTCGCTCTGCTTCCCGAAGGCAAAGGGTTCCCGTTCTTCCTTCCCAACGGCATGGTGCTCAAAAACGTCCTTGCCGATTATTGGCGCGACCTGCACCGCAAGGAGGGCTACGTGGAGATCCAGACGCCCGTGATCTTAACGCGCAGCCTGTGGGAGAATTCCGGCCATTGGGATCACTCCAAGAACAATATGTACACCACCAAAATAGACGACGAAGACTGCGCCGTTAAGCCCATGACCTGCCCCGGCGGCATGCTCGTTTACAAACTCGAGCCGCACAGCTATAAAGACCTGCCCATAAGGATGGGCGAGATGGGGCTCGTTCACCGCCACGAAAAGAGCGGTCAGCTCCACGGCCTGTTCCGCGTGCGCTGCTTCACTCAGGACGACGCGCACATCTTTATGCTCCCCGAGCAGATCACCGACGAGATCAAGGGAGTCGTAAGGCTCACCGACAAGATATACAGGCAGTTCGGGTTCAGGTATAAGGTGGAGCTCTCCACCCGTCCGAAAGACAGCATGGGCACGGAGGAGGAATGGAAGACGGCGACCGACGCTTTGCGCGCCGCTCTCGACGAGCTCGGCCTCGAATACGAAATAAACGAAGGCGACGGCGCCTTTTACGGGCCCAAGATTGATTTCCATCTGCAGGACAGCATCGGCAGGACTTGGCAGTGCGGCACCATACAGCTGGACTTCCAGATGCCTCAGCGTTTCGAGCTGGAATACGTGGGCGAAGACGGCGCAAAGCACCGCCCCATAATGATACACCGCGCCATCTACGGCTCGATGGAGAGGTTCATCGGCATACTTATAGAGCATTACGCGGGCAAGTTCCCCGTATGGCTCGCGCCCGTGCAGGTAAAGGTGCTGCCCATAACCGACAGGACGCGCGCCTATGCCGACAAGGTCGCCGCGATGCTGCGCGATAAGGGCGTGCGCGTGGAAGTGGACGGCAGAAACGAAAAGATCGGCTACAAGATAAGGGAAGCCAAGCTCGAAAAGGTGCCCTACGTCATAGTCGTCGGCGACTCCGAGGAGGCCGAGGGCACGGTAAACGTAAACAAACGCGGCGTCGAGGAAAAGACTTCCATGAAGGCGGAGGATTTTGCCGCGCTCGTGTGCGCCGACGCCGAAAACAAGGTGACGTTTTGATAAACGCGCCGCGGCAAAAATATTTTGCGCCGCGGCAAAAAATCGTTTGACATTCTTTTTGCGGTGTTGTAATATATTTGAGTAAGCAAAGGCAGAACCTTTCGCCGGACGGACGATCTTTCCGGCAAATAATGACATCGCCGCACGGCGGCGCAGGATCGTTATTATCGCGGGTTGCTTTTGCAGCCCGCTTTTTTTACGGGCAAATAAAATGAGAGGTAACTACCATCAAAGATTCCTATTCTATCAACGAAGATATCCGCGACAGAGAAGTCAGAGTCATCGCTCCCGACGGCGGGATGCTCGGCGTGATGCCCTCGTCGCAGGCTTTAAGGATGGCCTACGAGCGCGAGCTTGACCTCGTCAAGATCTCGCCGACGGCAAACCCGCCCGTGTGCAAGATAATGGATTATTCCAAGTTCAAATACGAGCAGGCAAAAAAGGATAAGGAAAACCGCAGGAACCAGACCGTGGTAGAGCTTAAAGAGATAAGGCTCTCCATGACCATCGACGTGGGCGACATCGCCGTAAAGACCAGGCAGTGCCTCAAATTCCTGGACGCGGGCAACAAGGTCAAGGTGTCCATAAGGATGAAGGGCAGGGAAAATTCCCGTTCCTATCAGGGCGTAAAGGTCATGGAAAACTTCTTCGAGGGCCTGGAAGGCAAGGCGGTAATGGACAAAAAACCCACTACCGAAGGCAGGAACATCATAATGATGCTCTCGCCCGTAAAAGCGTAAGTTACACCATTTTCAAGAAAATTTATCGGAGGTCAAAAATATGCCCAAGCAGAAATCACACAGCAGCACCAAAAAGCGTTTCTGGCTTACTTCTACCGGCAAGGTAAAGAGGGCTCACGGCGGCAAAAACCACAAAGCAGAAACCAAGAACAGAAAGCGTAAGAGGAATTTGCGTAAAAACACGCTTGTTTCCACCACTCAGGAATCGACCGTTAAGTCGATGATCCCTTACAAGAAATAAGGAGGTAGCAGTCAATGCGTATCAAAAGAACGGTAAACGCGCTCAAAAAGCGCAGAAAGATATTCCGCCTTTCCAAGGGCTATTTCGGCAACAAGTCCAAGTCTTACAGGATCGCACGCGAAGCCGTGATGAAGTCTTTGAACTATGCGTTCAAGGGCC
>CALVLW010000004.1 GCA_944341315.1 uncultured Clostridia bacterium | reverse complement strand
GGTGCTACGGGTGCAACGGGTGCGACAGGTGCAACGGGCCCTGCAGGTGCAACGGGTGCAACGGGCCCGACGGGTGCGACGACGGCGGAGGGGATATCGGCGTATTCGCTGCCCGCGGCGTCCGTTTCCGACGGCGGGCAGGTGGTGTTCGACCGCAACGCCGCGCAGGCGGGCGGCGTGCAGCATACCGAAAACACGGCGCAGTTCACGATAAATACCCCCGGGATGTATTACGTCAATTACACCGCCAACGTTACGCCCACGGGCGACACCTATCCCGTAACGAATCTCCTTTTGTTCACGCTGAACGGCGTATCGCAGGATTCGGGCGCGGCGCAGCTCAACTTTACCGCGTCCGGTCAGACGCAGCAGGCGACGGCGGCCGCGCTGATAAACGTGACCGACGTCCCCGCTTCGCTTGCCGTGGTTTCGAGCGGCGGCACCTTCCTTTATTCGGATGCGTCGCTAAACCTGTTCAAAGTGGGCGATAATCCCGCCGCGACGTAACACGGCGGCACATATGCCCGAAATAACGTAAAAATGCGCCCCCGCGGCAGTAAGCCGCGGGGGCGCCGTATTTGCCGTATTTTATTGTTCTTCGTTTTCGTCGTAAGGCTGTTCGGTGGTCTGTTCGCGCTGCTTTTTGCGCCTGTCCGCGCCGCCCGTATATGCAAGGTAAGCCACGCCGGCTATCACGAGCACGACTATCACGAGCACGAGCACCACCGTGACGACGGCGTTCTCCTCGCTGTAATCTTCCGGCTTCTGCGCGCCTCCGAACTCCCCGTCTTCGCCCGAAAAGTCGTATGCCGTTATAAAGCCGGACGCCACGTACCCCTCGGTCACGGCGCCTTGCTCGTCCGTGTATTTCACCCTGCAGAAGTCAGCCGTAAGGGCGGCGTTGTCCGAAGCGGTGAGTTCGTAAACGACTTCGAGCTTTGCGCCCGGATCGAGCACGGCAAGTTCGGTGGCTTTGCACATATAAGGCGAAGAATAGATGCCCGCGGAATAATTAAGCTGCCCGCGTCCGAAGGGGGCGGGGGAGGCCGTGGCCGCCGAAGTTACGCCCGCGCTGCCCGTGATATAGGTCTTGCCTTCGCCCGTCACCACTATGTCGGCGTCGCCCGTCGTGCACAGCAGCAGCGCGCTCGTGCTGTTTTTGGTCAGGAACGTTCCCTCGCTGCCGACGGCAAAATATTCGCCGCCGAGGTCGCTCAGGTCGATCTCCGTTACGTATTTCCGCGCGGTCACGGTAACGAACTGCGCTTCGGCCTTTACCTCTTTCAGCAGTTCGGCGCTGTCGCCCACGGATATGGAATTTTCGTGCGATTTGTCGATAAAGCTGAACGAGATCGGCACGGCGGCGAGCTCGGCAAGGGCTTCGCCCGTTATCATGCACAGGTCGCCGTCCCTTATCACGAAGGTGCCTTCAGGGCCGCTCGTTACCCGGGAATAGGCGCCGTCGTCCAGCACGCGCGACTCGCCGGAAACGGCAGTGTTTATTACGTTAAGCTTGCCGTCGGCGGAAATAAAGGCGGTAAAGCTGCCGAAGTCCACCGTGTTTTCGGGGACGAACGCAACGTCGCTTTCGGTTGCCGTGCCGTCCTCGAAGGAGTAAGTCATCCCCGCCGCGTCGGCAAACATCAGGCCGCCGTCATCCTCGTGCCACAGCTGCGTTATGTCCGTGCCGTGGCGGTAGGCGTACAGGCCCTCTTCGCAGCTGAGCAACGTTCCGCCCTCCGCCGCGACGACGCCGTCCTCTTCCGTAAGCGAGCCGCCTTCGTATATATAAAGTTCGCGCGCGGAGCCGTCGCCTACCAGCGCAAATTTGTCGCCGTGGCAGGAATAGCACAGCGTTTCCCCTATTTCGAGCGGGGAGACGAAGTCGGGATAGACGGTGCCGCCCGCCGCGGCGGCATATTGCGTTTTAATGCCCGCAGGCACGGCAAGCAGCAGCGCCGCGCCCGCTATTGCGGCAGCAAGTTTCTTCATACCAAACATTATAACACACCGCCGTGCGGTTGTAAAGATTTTTGAAAGTTTGCCGGAAATTTTAAGACGCCGCCCGGCGCAAATTGGCGGAAAACGTCGCATTCCGTCAAAGCGGCGCGCGCAAGGGCGGGAGTTGCGCGGCGGCGATACTCGGTGTGCGCCGCCCGTTCGCGTTTGTAACAGGAAAAAATCTTAAAAAATCCGAAAAAATTTTTTAATTATGCGCGTTTTGTCATATTTAACGGGTATAATCAAACTACAAAACACGAACAAATGTTTGTTTTTTTTGTGGCGGAAGGGATATGAAGGTAAAAAAGTTGCTCAGGTTTTATTTTACCGCCGCGAAGGCGGAAAAGCTGCTCGGCGATCTTATACTGCATAAGGCGGTGCGCGCGGAGTTTGCGCGCGGGGCGGAGGAGTGTGCGGAGGAAGTGGCGGAGCTCGTGGAAAAGAAGGCTGCGATGTGCGGTTTTTACCGCCGGCTGGACGGGGTGATGAACACCTTTTGCGAAAGGGAGCGCGCGGAGCTGCAAAGTTACGCGTTTGCCGCGGGCGGAAGGGAGAGCGAACAGCACAGGCTGGCCGTGGCGTTCGCACGCAGGATAAGGGGAAAGATAGGCGCGGACGACGGAGGGCTGGCGGCTGCGATGGAGTTCGGCATTTTCTGAAAGACGTTCAGCCGGTGCGGCGCCTGCGCCTGCCGGACAGGGCGAACAGCGCCGCCGCGAGCGCGGCAAGCACGCCTATCGCAACGAACACGGCTACGGCGGCGCCCGACGGACGGGAGGGGGAAGGGGAAGGCGCGGGAGTTATCTCTATCGTGGGATAATTTTCGGTGGCGCCGCCTATATAGCCGAACGAATCGCCGTAAAGCACGTAGGAATAGCCTGCGCCTCCGCTGTAATAATTTCCGTAAAATGCGGCGGTAACGGTCACGTCGTCTATGGCGGGCAGCCCGCCCGCGGGCGGCTGGGAATAGGTGACGTTGACGGGCATATACAGATAGGAGGTCTCCGGCGCTTCGTCGAGCAGCGTGAAATCTTCGGCGCGGACGTAGCCGTAGACGGCCTTATACAAACCGCTGTCCTCGGCGTACTGCACGCGGTACCAGCCGTCTTCCTGCTCCTCGAGCACCTGCACGCAGTAGCTGTAAGGCACGGCAAAAAGCCCGCTCGACCGTTCCTTTTCCGAGCAGAAGTAGGCCTCGTGCGAGAGCGCGCGTGCGTAAACGGGCTGCCGTTCGTATTCCGTTGTGGGCGCCGTGGTTTTCATTTGAGGTAAAGTATAGCTGCCCGCGCGGCGAAAAGAATGAAATAAGATGGCGTATTTTGTAATTGTTTGAGTTATGGACGAAGAGATCTTGAACGAGATAGCCCGCATAGACGGCGAGCTGGAGCGGCGCAGAAAGCAGAACGTGCTCGCGCGGTACAATTCGGGCAGGAAAAAGCATAAAAAGCAGATGGCCTTTCACAGGTGCAAAAAGCGCAACAGGTGGGTGTTCGGCGGCAACCGCTCGGGCAAGACGGAGTGCGGCGCGGTGGAAACTATTTGGATGGCGCGCGGCATACATCCTTACCGGAAGAACAGAAAGGACGCGTTCGGCTGGGTGGTGTCCCTTTCGCAGCAGGTGCAGCGCGACGTGGCGCAGAGCAAGATACTGCATTACCTGCCCAAGAGCTGGATAGCCGACATCGTTATGCTGTCCGGCAGGAAGGACAGCCCCGCTTCCGGCATAATAGACCAGATAAAGATAAAGAACGTGTTCGGCGGCATATCCACGATAGGGTTCAAGAGCTGCGACCAGGGCAGGGAAAAATTTCAGGGGGCGTCGCTCGATTTCGTGTGGTTCGACGAGGAGCCCCCGCGCGACGTTTACGAAGAGTGCCTGATGCGCGTGATGGACAGGCGGGGCGACATATTCGGCACAATGACGCCGCTCAAAGGGCGCACCTTCGTTTACGGCGAGATATATATGAACGCAAAGCGCAATCCCGAGGTGTGGTACGAGTTCATGAATTGGGCGGACAATCCCTTCCTTTCCAAAAGCGAGATAAAGCTTTTGGAGGGAGCGCTCGACCAAAGCTCGCTCGACAGCCGCAAATACGGCCGCTTTTCCGAGGGGTACGGCCTGGTATATCCCGAATTCGACGAAGGCGTGCACGTGATAAAACCGTTTTCCGTGCCGCCCGAGTGGCAGGAGAACGTATCCATAGATCCCGGGCTGCACAACCCGCTGTCCGCGCATTGGTACTGCGTGGATTGGGACGGCAACGTATACGTCGTGGCGGAGCACTACGAAAAGGGCAGGGACGTGGACTTTCACGCCGCCGCGATAAAGCGGATAAGCGACAGGCTGGGCTGGAAGCGCGATCCGCGCGGCAATATCCGCGCGCTTATAGACAGCGCCGCGGGGCAGCGCACGCTGGCTTCGGCAAAGTCCGTGTGCGAGCTGTTTTACGAGCGCGGCATAGCCGTGGACGCCAACGTGGACAAGGACGTTTTTTCGGGTATATCCCGCGTTAAAAGCTATCTTGCGCGCGGCAACGGTCAGCCGGACCTATATATTTTTGACTGCTGCGAGCACATGATAGCCGAGTTCAAAAGTTACTGCTGGGGCGCGGGCGACAGGCCGGTAAAAACGGACGACCACGCCATGGACGAGCTGAGGTATTTTATAATGTCGCGGCCGCACGCGCCCGAAAGGGCCGTGCAAAAGAGCGCGCTGGCGCGCGACAAGGAGCGCAGGATAAGGAGGCTGGATAAAAAAATTGAACGGTGACGGGATAAAGGAGGCGCTCGTAAAGTGCGCGGTGGGTTTCGACACCGGCGAGGTGGTGGAGGAATACGTCGCGGACGGCGGCGAGCTAAGGCTGGTAAAGCGCAAGGTGACGCGGCGGGACGTCCCGCCCGACATAAAGGCGGTAAAGATGCTGCTCGACGGCGAGGCGGACATAAGCGCAATGAGCGACGAGGAGCTGGAAGAGCGCAAAAAAAAGCTGCTCGCCATGCTTGAAGGTGGAGGCGAAGGCAAGGCGTGAACGACGTTTATCGCAGCATATATGCCGCTCTTTTATAAAACAACGGAGGTAATATGAAAAGGGAAGCGACTGACGAAAAAATCAAAGCCGAGCAGATGCTCGTGCAGCAGGTGGAGGCCGATTTTACGGCAAGGCGCGCCGCGCGCAAAAAGCTGGAGCGCGCCTGGCAGCTGAACGCGGAGTTCATTGCCGGCAGGCAGTATTGCGGCATAAACGCCGCGGGGGAAATAGAGGAGGAGGAAAAAAGTTACGGCTGGCAGCCGCGCAGGGTGTTCAACCGCATCGCGCCCATGGTGGAGCTGCGGTGCGCAAAGCTTGCAAGGATGCGCCCCGCGCTTGCCGTGCGCTCGCCTTCGGACGACGAATGCGGCAGGGAGGCCGCCGCGCTCTCTTCGGCGATACTTTCGGCGGCGTCGCAGACGGGCGGGCTGGAAGAGGCGCTCTTCCGCGCGACGAACTGGTCGGAAACGTGCGGCACGGCGTTTTACAAGGTGGTGTGGGACAACGAAGCCGGCAGCGTGGTCGGCGAAACGGACGCGGGCAAGGTGTTCGAGGGCGGCGTCAGGGTAACGGCGGTGCCGCCTTACGAAATATACCCTTACTCGCTCGAAGAGGAGAGCGTTCAGGCGCAGCCATCGATAATACAGGCGCGCGCGTTGCCCGTGCAGGACTTATACTCCGCTTACGGCGTAAAGCTTGCGGGAGGAGGCGAGCGCGCGGGCGTAAGGCTTGCCGAAGGTTACGAACTGCTCGTCGAGCGCTACAAGCGGCCGGACGACGCCGATCCTTTGGGCAGGTACACCGCGGTGGCGGGTGGCAGGCTGCTTTACGACGGGCCGCTGCCTTACGTAAACGTTGCCGGCGGCAGGCGCGGCTATCCCTTTATAAAGCAGACGTGCATGCCGCTTGCGGGCAGCTTTTTCGGGGCAAGCGTGGTGGAGAGGATGATCCCCGTGCAGCGCGCCTATAACGCCGTGCGCAACCGCAAGCACGAGTTCCTTAACCGCATATCCATGGGCACGATAGCCGTGGAGGAGGGTTCGGTGGACGCCGACGACCTTGCGGAAGACGGGCTGCGCCCCGGCAAGGTGATAATTTACAGGCAGGGGACGAGGCCGCCGGAGATGCTTACCCTGGGCAGCCTGCCGGAGGCGTTCGAAAGGGAGGAGGACACCCTGCGCGACGAGTTTGCCGCCATATCCGGCACGGGCGACATAACGCAGAACGGCGACGCCTTTTCTTCGGTGACGTCGGCAACGGGGTTGCAGCTGCTCGTGGAGCAGGACGACGCCCGCCTGAACGTGTGTTACGAAAGCATAAAGCAGGCGCTTACGGAGACGGGCAGGCAGATCCTGCGCCTTTACAGGCAGTTTGCCGCGCAGGAGCGGATAATCGCCGGCAGCGACGGGCGCATGCGCTGTTTTAAGGGCTGCGACGTGACCGCCGACGAGGTGATCCTGGAATCGGACGGCGACGTCAACCTTACGCCCGCGGAGCGCCGGAACGTGATATACGAGCTGCTGGAAAGGGGACTGCTGGGCGAAAACGGCAGGCCGTCCGCCGCCGTGCGCAACAGGGCGCTGGAATACATAGGCTACGGCTCGTTCGCGGAGGAAGACCTTTCGCAGCTGCACGCGCGCAGGGCGGAGGAAGAGAACGCCGCGCTCGAGCATGGCGACGCGGACGTGCACGATTACGACGATCATGCGGTGCATATGGCGAGGCATACGGCTTTTCTGCTCTCCGGAAGGTGCAAAAAGGAGGCGGAGGAGCGCGTTGCGGCGCACGTTGCGCGGCATAAAAATAAATACGAGGAGGAAAAAAGATGGACAACCTGACGGACGAGAAGAGAGGTACGGCAGACGCCGCGGAGGCGGAAAAGGAAGGAGCTGCGGCAGGCCTCGGCAAGTTCAAGGACGTAAAGGCCCTCATGAACGCGTACGCCAGCCTGGAGGCCGAATTCACCCGACGCAGTCAGAGGCTGAAAGAGCTGGAGGAGAAGAGCAAGGCGGAGGCGATGCAGGCGCAGCAGGACGCCGCGCCCTCTTCTGCGCGGCAAGGACGCAGCCTGTACGAACGGGCCGCAGGCGACGAGGAGGTCAAAGCGGCCATAATCGCCGACTACTTAAAGGCGGTATGTTCGGGCAGGGGCGCACCCATGGCAACGGGCGGCGTTGCGGTGCCGTCGCCCAAAAACAAGCCTGCAAGCATAAAGGAAGCGGGCAGGCTGGCACGGCAATTTCTTAAAGACGGCAAGGAGGATTAAAAATTGATAACCGTTTCTAATGCAGACAAGGCGCTCAAAACTTATTATCTCGATGCGGTGACGGCCGCGTTGGACTCCGTTTCGCCCTTTTACGCCGCGATAGAAAAGAACGGCGCAGAAGTTTACGGCAAGGAAGTAAAGATAGCCGTTATAAAGGGCGACAACTCCCGCGTGATGGCGGGCACGGAGGACGGCGAACTGCCCGCGGCGGGCAAAAACAGGTATCTCAGCCTTACGGCCCCGCTCAAAAACATCTACGGCACCATAGAGATCTCCGATAAGGCGCTCAGGGCCTCGGCAAGCGCGGAAGGCGCGTTCATCAATCTCGTGAACGCCGAGATGGAGGGGCTCGTAAACAGCGCGAAAGTCAACTTTTCGCGCATGCTCTACGGCGACGGCAACGGCCTCGTGGCGCAGATAACCGACACGGAGGACGGCATCGTGGTGGACGACGCGTGCAGGCTTTTCGAAGGCATGCGCGTGGATATCCGCAGCAGCACCGCCGTGGTGGAGGGCGGCGAGGACGTTACGATAACTTCGGTGGACTACGCCAACAACGAGATAACGCTGTCCAAGTCGGTAACGGGCGTGCTCGCCGGCAAGAGCCTTTACGTTCACGGGGCTTACGGCAACGAGATAACCGGCTTTGCCGCGCTGTTCGGCACGGGCGACGTTTACGGCGTAACCCGCAGCACCGAAAGTTACATGCAGCCCAATCGTTTCACCGTGACCGAGCTCACCGAGGCCGTTCTCGCCGAAAAGATAGGCTTTATGGAGCAGTACTTCAACAGCCGCCCCGACATGATACTCTGCTCTTACAAGACCAGGGCAAAGATAGGCGAGCTGCTCGCTTCCTCGCGCATGCAGGTCGCGACCGAGGTGCTGGCGGGCGGCTATTCCGCAATAATGTTCGACGGCATACCCGTGGTGGCGGACAAGTATTGCGGCAACGACGAGATATACCTCGTGAACACCGCGGATTTCTGCCTTGCGCAGCTGTGCGACTGGGCGTGGCTGGAGGACGAGGACGGCAAGATATTAAAGCAGGTGCCCGGCAAGGCGGCTTACAGCGCGACGCTCGTAAAGTACGCCGAGCTCGTCTGCAAAAAGCCCTGCGGCCAGGCAAAGATAACCGGCTTCGATTCCTGAAAAGCTTTCGTTGCGGCATAGTGCCGCACGGACGCAAAAACTACTGTCCCGCGCGCGGGCAAGCCCGCGCGCGGAGGAGGTGAAAAAATGCTTGTTTCGGATATAGTAAAAACTGCGCTCTGCCTTGCGGGCAGAAAGGACGCCGCCGACGCCGTGGATTCGGGCGATCATGCGGAGGACAGGGAGCTTTCGCACGCGGTGAGCGCGATGCTGCACTGTTTCAACGCCGTCGAAGACGAGCTCGCGCGCGCCTGGTTCCCCTTGTCGCGCGAGGAGAAACTTACGCCGCAGAGCGGCAGGATATACTATACTTCTTTCGGGCGCGCGCCCGTTAAAATACTTGCCGTAACGCGCGGCGAAAAGCCGGTTGCCCACGTGATATGCCCCGAATATCTCGAGGTGGAAGGAGGGGAGGTCACGGTAAAATACCGTTATTGCCCCGCCAAAAAGCAGCTTTCGGACGAGAGCGACTTCGACGGCTGGCCCGTGGGCGAGCGCATGCTCTCTTACGGCGCGGCGGCGGAGTATTGCCTTATCGAGGGCGCTTACGAGGAGGCGGACAATTGGGAGGCGCGCTACCGCGCGGAGATAGAGCGCTGCCGCCCCGCAAAAAAAGTCCGTCCCGTCCCCGCGAGGGCGTGGGTATGAGCGGCTTTGCGCGCGCGGAGCTTAAAAGGCGCGAGCTGCTCGGTTCGGGCAGGCTGTTCGGGTTAAGGCGCTCGGGCGGGGCGGTGGTGCCCTCGTTCGCGGCGGAGACGGCGGTGCAGGCGGGCGTGCCCGAGACCGCCGTATGCATGACCGTTTCGCCCTACGGCGATATCTACCTCTCCACGCAGGGCAAAGTGTGGCGTTCCACGGGCGGCACGGGCGCGATGTTCGCCTTTTACGAGGAATTTTCGCACGCTCCGCGGTTCGCCTCGTTCTGCGGCGAAGATTGCTTTACGATAGCCGCCGACGGCACCAAGGCGGTGGAAATGGGCGAAAATTCGTTGCAGCCGCTTACGCTGCCGGCGCTCGTGCGGCCCGTATGCCATTATTCGCGTATGTTTGCGGCGGACGCCGCCGACGGCTACACGCTGCGCTGGTCGCAGCCGTGCAACGCAAAGGGCTGGGAGTATGGCACGGACGGCGCCGGCTATATAACGTTCGGCCGCTCGCGCGGGCAGATCGAACGCCTGATATCCTGCAACGAACGCCTTTACGTAGTGTGCGGCGGCGGGTTTTACGTTTTGCGCGCCGAGGGCGAAGCCGGCAGCTTTGCGGTGGAAAACACCGACACGGACGCGGACGGCGTGGTGGCGGACACCGCGGCGGTGTGCGCGGGCAGGCTGCTGTTTTTTACCTCGTCCGGGCTTTACGCTTACGGGAGCGGGCTGCGGCGCCTTGCCGCCGAAGGGCTGGAGGGTTTTTCGCAGCCGTCTTGCGCGGCGGCGTTCGGCGGATATTATTTTGCGTGCGGCAAGCTGGACGGCAGGGGCGTTATCGCCTGCGTGGACGTCGAGCGGGGCGAGGTGAGCTATATCGAAGAACCCGCCGACTGCTGCTGCGTTTCCGGCGGCCTGCTGTTCCACAAGAGCGGCGCCGTGGGCAGGCTCGTGCAGGGCGTTTCCGGCAGGTGGGAGAGCGGCCTTACCGATCTGGGCAGCTGCGGGATAAAGTATCTCGACGGGATAGAGGTGAACGGCGCGGCGGAAGAGCTGACCGTTACCGCCGGCGGCAGGACGCGCGTCTTTACCGGCGTGAGCGGCCGCGTAAAGGTCGGGATGAAGGGCAGGTTTTTTGCCGTTACCGCCAAAGTAAGCGGCGCGCTTTACGGCGTTACCGCCACGTTCGCGGTGCGCGGGTGACCGCCGCAAACGCCAAAAGGAGGGCACATATATGCAGTTTGACATAATAGAACTCACCGAGGAAGAGCTTATGGCGCTGTCCGCCGTGCAGATGCGGCTGCTGCGTTCCGCCCAGCGCGAAAAGGACGAGCTTGCCGCGGAGCTTGCGCGCGACAAACGGCGGTGCCTTAACGAATCGGTGGCGAACGGCGTGCCGCTGTCGAGCATTTACGCGGACAGGTGCGAAGAGCTGGAGGAGGAGTACGAGCGGCAGACGGACGTCATCCGCGACGACCTTATCTACAACATGTCGCTCAACGTCCCCGGCGGCGGCGACGGCGAAACGCAGCCCGGCGGCGACGAGGTCGGCTACATAGTCGATTATTCTCTCTCGTATCTCGACAGATATCACATAGTGCGCAGTTATTACATGGCGATAGAGGATCCCGCGGAGCGCCTTGCCGTTTACACGGCGGACGAGACCGCCAAGGCTTACCTCGGAATGTATTACACCACCCTTTACAACGTGCTATATCAGTATCTGTAAGCCGGAGGGCGGGCGGCGGGAACGGCGGCGGTGCGCGGCGCACCGCCGCTTAATTTTTTGCGCCGCGGCTTTTTACTTTACTTTTGCAGTAAAATATTATATAATTCTGCACATGAAAATCGCGGACGGATGGAAAGATTACAAGATAATCGCAACGGGCGACGGGATGAAGCTGGAGCGCTGGGGGAACGTGGTGCTCCTGCGCCCCGATCCGCAGGTCATCTGGCGTTCCTCGCGCGATCTTTACGCTTACGAGGGCATAAACGCCGTCTACCGCCGCAGCGCAAAGGGCGGCGGGGGCTGGGAGTTCCGCAGGCCGATGCCGGAAGAATGGCAGATAAGTTACCGCGATCTGAGCTTTGTGGTAAAGCCCATGGGCTTCAAACATACGGGGCTGTTCCCCGAACAGGCCGCCAACTGGGACGCCATGCGCGCGCTGATAGAGGACCGCGCCGCCGCTTTCCCGGGGAGGCAGATAAAGGTGCTCAACCTGTTTGCCTACACGGGCGGGGCCTCGGTGGCGTGCGCAAAGAGCGGCGCCGCGGTAACGCACGTGGACGCGGCAAAGGGAATGGTGGAGCGCGCCGGCAGGAACGCCCGCCTCTCCGGCATAGAGAGCGGCATACGCTACATAGTGGACGACTGCTTCAAATTCGTAAAAAAGGAGATCCGCCGCGGCAACCGTTACGACGCGCTGATAATGGATCCGCCCAGCTACGGCAGGGGGCCTTCCGGCGAGATATGGAAGATAGAGGACGACGTGTTCGACTTCGTAAGCAGCTGCGCGCAGGTGCTTTCGGACGAGCCGCTGTTCGTGCTGATAAACAGCTACACCACCGGTTTGCAGCCCGCCGTCCTTAAAAACATCCTCTCCATCGCCTTAAAGGAGCGCCGCGCGCATACCGAGGCTTACGAACTCGGCCTGCCCACGGAGGAAGGGGACGTGTGCCTGCCCTGCGGGGCAAGCGGGATGGCGACCTTCTCCGCGGACGGCCCGCGCCGCGCGTAAGTCACGGCAAACAAAAAAATCACCGTGCAGGTAATACGGATATGACTAACGAAGAACTTGTTATCCTTTACGAAGACAACCATCTGATAGTGGTGCTCAAACCGCAGAACGTGGCGTGCTGCCCGGACGAGAGCGGCGACGACAACCTGTTCGACTGCGTAAAGCGTTACTTAAAGGAAAAATACGCAAAGCCCGGCAACGTTTTTCTGGGGCTGGTGCACAGGCTGGACAGGCCCACCGGCGGCGTTATGGTTTACGCCAAGACCTCCAAGGCGGCGGGCAGGCTTTCGCAGCAGCTGCGCGGCGGCGGCTTCGAAAAGAGGTATCTCGCCGTGCTCTGCGGCATTCTCACCCGCAAAAAGGGCACGCTGGAAAATTACCTGCGCAAGAACACCGTAAACAACACGGTGTACGTCTGCACGCAGACGGAGGAGGGCGCCAGGTTCGCCTCGCTCGACTACGAGATCCTGCAGGAGGAGCGCGGGCTCAGCCTTGCCGAAATAAAGCTGCACACGGGCAGGACGCACCAGATAAGGGTGCAGACCGCCGCGGTCAACGCGCCCGTCTACGGCGATATGCGCTACGGCGGCGAACGCGCCGTAAAGGGCAGGCTGGCGCTGTGGGCGTATTCGCTCTCCTTCCCGCACCCCGTCACGGGCGAAAAACTGCGTTTCATGGCCGAACCTCCCCTTACGGAGGCGCCGTGGAAGCTGTTCGACGTGCGCGTGGGCGTGTAAACGGCGGTATTTTTGTGAAAAATAGAAAAGTATTTGCCGGGCGCAAACAAAAGCGTTTGACAAATACTTTTTTTAATAGTAAACTTAACGGGTAAGCCGTAACGGGCGGATCGGGCGCACGCGTCCGCGCGCGTTTTCGGCGCGACAAAATATTTACTTAAAGAACAATCATTTTCGGAGCCGGATATGACCAAAAACAGGAAAATCTCCATGGCGGCGCTTGCCGCAACTTCGGCGGCGGCGCTCGTCTCCGCGGCGGCGTTGCTCGGCGGCACCATGACCGCTTCCGCCGCAAGGGACATAGCGCTCAACGGCGGCAATTTCTTTTACACGGCAAACCAGGCCGAAGTCGGCGAATTCGAAGAGGGCGAAAAAACTTACACCGCGTTCGTGTTCGCAAACGACGACAGCGCCGTAACTTACCGCAAAGACCTCGCTTATCACTGGTTCTCGTCCGTTAAGGACGGCGACGGCGCCCCCACCGCCGAAGGGCAGGAAGGGTGGCTCTCCACCGAGTTTTCGTTTGCCGACGTGAATTTCGAGACGTTCACGCTCAAATTCCAGAGCCAGCAGTACACGCAGACGGAGGACGAAGTCACGGAAAATTTCGTCGTCTTTGCTACCGACGCTCAGGGCGCGCTCCATGTGTCCATAGGCGAGCCTCTGCCCGATGAAGAGGACGACAGGGCTGCAAAGCTGGAAGAGATCACCTCTTCGGAAGATAACGAGTTGGACGGCGGCGCGCACATAACGCTCGCCTTCACCGGCTACGAAAAGGGCGTGTATTCCGTAAGCGTGAGCGACGGCTCCGCGACCGTGAACGGCGAGTTCGCGAACGTGGGCGGCACTTACGCCGACTACGTGTCCTCGTCATCTTCCACGTCGGTCACGCCGCTCACTTACGGCGCCACCTTTGCGGAGGACGCCGAAGAGCCCCTCACCGTTGCCGTGTATAACTTCAACGGCCAGAGCTTCGAGCTTACGGACGGCGAGATAAACGACGACGTGGCTCCCGTGCTCTGCCTCAACGAGGACGTCACCACGCTCAGGTACGGCCGTTCGCTCGACCTGGACTTCACCGTGGTGGACATGTTCGCCACCAACCCCCACTCGACGGTAAATTATTACATCCTTAAAGACAGCCAGCAGAGTGCGGGCAACCTGAACGACACCTCGGACGAAGGTTACTTCAAAGAGATAAAGAGCGGCGACATCGCGCCCGTCATAAAGGGCTCCGGTTTCTATCTTCCGGAAGGCGCCGACGCCGAAGGCTCCGAATACACCACCGAATGCCTGGTAAAGATCTGCGTGACCGTGCAGGACGTAACGGGCACCAACGCCAACAAGGACGAGGTCTTCCTCGAATGGTACGTTCCCGAGGAATACCTTTGCACCGTGTCGTCTGCCGGCGGCGAATATAACTTTATCAGGGCCACCGACGACAAGCAGGGCGCAAGCTACGTTTACGCCGACGGCATAGACGAGATAGTCACCGCCTATCAGCAGCTCGTGGACGACGCGATAGACAAGCAGCAGGCGCGCGCGGGCGACGGCAATTATTTCTATCTGCCCTCGTTCGAAGGTTTCGTAAAGGACAACGTAACCTCTTACCGCGACATGCAGTTCTCCATATACTACGCAAGCGGCAGCAGCAGCTCGCGCACCTCGCTCGATTATAACGAGCTTGCCATCGAGCTCGAAGACGACGGCGTTTACAGGTTTGCCATCTACGCGCACGACGCGTCCGGCAACGACATGTATTACCTCGACGAAGACGGCAACAAGGTGACGTTCGAATCGAGCGAACTTGCCGACCTTTTCACCGCCGACGCGCTGGAAAGCGACCTTATCGACCGCGTGCCCGTGTTCACTTTCGAGGTGAACTACGGCGGCCTCGAGGTGACCGATCCCGAGGGCCAGGAGATAGGCTTCGTGGGCACCTCTTACACCGCGCCCGATTTCGAGGTGACCGGCCTCAAATCCAATTACGACATAACTTACACGCTCTATAAGTTCGACCGCTACGCTTATTACAGCGAAAACGGCAACAAGACGATAACTTACTCCGAATTTCTGAAAGACGCGGCGTCCATGCTGGACGACGCTAAGACGAGCAAGTATTTCGAGCTCATCGTTCCCATGCGCGACATGGAGGCCACCGATCCCGAATACGAGCTGTATTACGATTACGAGTGGGATCCCGATTCCCTCACTTTCATCCCTCAGGACGACAACGCGTTCTATCTGATAAGGATGGAGGCGGTGGACAAGACGTTCATCACCGATCCTTTATACAGCACCATGGCGATAAGCGTTTCCGCGGCAGCCGAACCGCTGTACGGCGAGGACACCTGGGTGCAGGATAACACGGCTTCCATCGTGCTGTTCTGCGTTGCGGGCGTAGCCGCCGTGGGCATCGTGGTAATGCTCGCTACCGGCCGCAAAAAGAAGGAAGGCTCCGCAGAGGAGAAGTAAAAGAATAACGTGAGCGTCTGCTCCGTAAAGATCCCCGGCTTCGCGCCGGGGATTTTTTCGTGCGGCGGAGCGGCCGCGGGCGGAAAATTGAAAGTCCGTATCAGAAAATATTGTTCAAGCCTTGCAATCGGGCACAATATATGGTATAATCTAATGAGAAACGCTTTGCGTTTACAAAGTTACGTTGCGGAGAAAGGATATGGCAGTTAAAGGCGGCGGATCGTACGGCGCGGACGACCTTAAAATTCTGGAAGGATTGGAGGCGGTAAGGGTGCGCCCCGGCATGTACGTCGGTTCCACGGGCGTGCGCGGCCTGCACCACATCCTGTGGGAGATAGTCGACAACGCCATAGACGAGGCCGCCAACGGCTACGCCGACGAGATATCCGTAAAGCTGTGGAAGGACGGCTCCGCCTCCGTGCAGGACAACGGCAGGGGCATGCCCACCGACGTAAACAAAAAGGCGGGCATATCGGGCGTGGAGCTCATCTTTACCAAACTGCACGCGGGCGGCAAGTTCGATTCGGGCAACTACGCCTTTTCGGGCGGACTGCACGGCGTGGGCGCTTCGGTCACGAACGCGCTTTCGCGCTGGCTGGAGGTGGAGGTGTGCCGCGGAAAGGTCTATAAGATGCGCTTTACCTCTTCCTACGACGCCAAAAACAAAAAATGGCTGTGCGGCGTGCCCGACGGCCCGCTTAAAGAAACGGGCGCAAAGGCGGGGGTGCGCGGCACCTTCGTAAGGTTCATGCCGGACGACAGGGTGTTCGAAACGGTGGAGTGGAACTACGATACCATCGCCAAGCGCCTTAAAGAGCTTGCCTTTCTGAACAAGGGCGTGCGCATCAACCTGGAGGACGAGCGCGTGCTTTACCGCCTTACGGAGGGCGAGGACGGCGAACGGATAAAGGAAAAACTGCCCGCGCGCGAGCCCGTTTCTTATAAATACGACGGCGGGCTGGTGGACTTCGTGGAATATCTCAACGACGGCAGGACTAAGGCTTACGCCTCGCCGCTCTATTATTCCGCCGTAAAGGATATAACGATAAAGGGCTTCGCTCCCTCCAAAATAAAGGTGGAATTTGCCGTGGAGCACACAAAGGAGGACACCGAAAGCCTGTATTCCTTCGTGAACAACATCGCCACTATCGAAGGCGGCTATCACGAAACGGGCTTCCGCAGCGGGCTGCTTAAAGCTGTCAACGAATACGCCCGCTCCAACGGGGTGCTCAAAGCCAAAGACCAGCCCTTTATCGTGGACGACGTAAAGGAAGGGCTGACCGCCGTGCTCACCGTTCAGATGAACAACGTGGAGTTCGAGGGGCAGACCAAGACCAAGCTCGGCAATCCCGAAGTGCGCCCCGTGGTGGAACAGGTGGTGCAGGAGGGGCTTAAAAAGCTGATGGAGAGCAGGGCGAACAGGGCCGCGTTCGACGAGATCGCGCGCAAGGCAAAGTTCGCCGCGGACGACAGGATAAAGCACCGCCACGAACGCGACGTGGCAAAGGCCGCCTCGGAGAACGACGGGCTCAACCTCGTGGGAAAACTCGCGGCGTGCTCCGGGCGCGATCCCGAGCGCAACGAGCTGTTCATAGTCGAAGGCGACTCCGCCGGCGGCACGGCAAAGCAGGCGCGCGTAAGGCAGTTCCAATCCATACTTCCGCTGCGCGGCAAGCCGCTCAACGTGCAGAAAAAGAGCGCTCTGCAGGCGCTGCAGAACGAAGAACTGAAAACGCTCATCTCCGCCATAGGCGCGGGCTTCGGCAAGTCGTTCGACGTGGAAAAGACGAGATACAAAAAGGTGATAATCCTCTCCGACGCGGACCAGGACGGCATGCATATCCGCTGCATACTGCTCACCTTCTTTTTCAAATATATGTGCGACCTTATAAAGGCGGGCTGCGTTTACATCGGCATGCCTCCCCTTTACAAGGTATATAAAAAGGACGTGGTGGAATACGCCTACGACGACAAGGAGCTGGACGAAAAGATCAAAAAGGTGGGCAAGGGCTACCAGATACAGCGCTACAAGGGCCTGGGCGAAATGTCCGCCGAGCAGCTGTGGGAGACGACTATGGATCCCGCCACGCGCAACCTTATACAGGTGACGATAGAGGACGTCGCCGAGGCCGCCAGGGTGATAGACATGCTCATGGGCGACAAGGTGGAAGGCAGAAAGGAGTTTCTCAACGAAAACGCCAACTTCAACAAGGTGGACGGCTTTATAGAAAAGGTGCGCTTCAAGGAAGAGGGCAAGGGCGCCCGGGACGATCTTTACGACTAAGGGTAAGTTATGGCTAAGAAAAACGACGGGAATTTTCAAACGTTCATACCGCAGGGCAACGTCTTCGTTACTCCCATAGAGGACGTGATGCCCCGCTCCATGCTGCCCTACGCCGAATTCGTCATCCTCGACAGGGCGCTGCCCCGCGTGGAGGACGGGCTCAAACCCGTTCAGCGGCGCATACTCTACACCATGATGGAGATGGGCCTCACGCCCGACAAGCCGCATAAAAAGTCGGCGCGCATAGTGGGCGACTGCATGGGCAAATATCACCCCCACGGCGACAGCTCGG
>CALVLW010000003.1 GCA_944341315.1 uncultured Clostridia bacterium | reverse complement strand
CGGCATATTGCCGCATGAATTGAATAAGCCGCGCGGCGCAGGAAGTGCGCCGCGCGGCAACTTTATTCACAGTAAAGACCGCGCTATTCAATTACTTTGAAGGCTTGTCGTAGCGGAGCTTGCGGAAGGTGCCGTCCTCCTTGTGGATCATGATGCTCGCCTCCTGGTTCTGGGCAAGCGCCTTGGCATACTCTATGGCCTGCATCTGGGTATCGAACAGCTTAATGGCCTTCTTGCCCCTGTTGAACTTTATCTGCCACTTGCCGTCGGCAACGCGTTTGGTGATGTGATACACCTTTGCCGAGGGGGCAGCCTTGGGCGCCTCCGCCTGTGCGGGAGCGGGCTGAGCCGCAGCCGCGGGTTTTGCCGCGGGGGCGGGCTTGCTTTCCGTACGGACGGCCGCCGCGGGAGCGGGAGCCGGTTCGGCGGCGGGAGCCTGTTCGGCGCGCGCCTCCTCCGCAAAGACGGGGGCGGGAGCGGGTTCTTCCTCCGCGGCGGGCGATACCTCCGCGGGGGCAGGCTCTTCTTCGGCGGCGGGCAGCCCGGCCTCGGGCCGAGCCGCTGCGGACTTGTTCTTTTCCTTTCTTGCCGCGGAGACGGACAGCGTTATCACGACTATCGCGACGACGAGCGCAAATGCGCCTATGACTATCCAGCCCCACAGAGGCAGACCGGCATATTCCGTGGTGAACATATCGGTAAACGAGGATAAAAGGTTCACTGTGTTCCTCCTTGTAACGCGCAAGCGCGGATTATTGCTGCATATAACTTATGCCTGTATATAAATTATAACAGATATGCGGATAATGTCAAGCCCTGCGTGAAAAATTAAGCGATATATGCGTAATATATGCGCCCGCGCGGGCAAACGGTCATTTGGTGAGCCCCTGCAACACGCTTTCGGGAGCGAGCTCGAACCGCTCGAACGTTTCGATGAACTTGCCCCTGCCCTGCGTGAGCGAGCGCAGCGCCGTGGCGTAAGTCAGAAGCTCCGCCTTGGGGGCTTCGGCCGTTATCACCTGCATGTCGTCCTGCGCGTCCATGCCTATTATGCGGCCGCGGCGCTTGTTCATATCGCCCAGCACGTCGCCGAGGTACTGCTCGGGCACGCCTATGCGCAATTTGGAATAAGGCTCCAATATGGCGGGCTTTGCCGCCTTCATGCCCTCTTTGAAGGCTATCTCCGCGGCCGCCTTGAACGCCGCCTCCGAGCTGTCCACTTCGTGATAGCTGCCGTCGGTGAGCACCGCGCGCATCCTTATCACGGGATAGCCCGCCAGCACGCCGTGGGGCAGACATTCCAAAAGCCCCTTTTCCACCGCGGGTATGTATTGCTTGGGCACGGCACCGCCCACCACCTCTTCGGCGAACTCGAAGTCCTGCTCGCAGGGTTCGAAGCGTATCTTGCAGTGGCCGTACTGCCCGTGGCCGCCCGACTGCTTTTTATACTTGCCCTCCGCCGTGGCGGTGCCCAGAATGGTCTCCTTGTAATTTATCGCGGGGGTGCGCAGGTCTGCGTCCGCGCCGAACTTGGTCTTGAGCTTGCGGCAGATTATCTCCAGATGCACTTCGCCCTGGCCGCCTATCTGCGTTTCGCCCGTGTCGGCTATCTTGCGCACGGCAAAGGATTTATCCTCCTCTTCGAGGCGGGCGAGCCCGGAAAATACCTTGTCTTCGGTGCCCTTGACCTTGGCATATACCGATTTGAACAGCACGGGACGGGGGAACAGGATGGGATCGAACCTGACGGGCGCGGACTCGTCGCACAAGGTGTCGCCCGTGTTGGTGGCGGCAAGCTTTGCAACGGCGCCTATGTCGCCCGCGGCAAGCTCGGTCACCGCCTCCTGCTTTTTGCCCTTGACGAGGTAGAGCGCGTTTATGCGCTCGGTCTGACCGGTGGAGGAATTGAGCACGCTCATGCCCGTGCGGAGCACGCCGCGGCACACCCTTAAATAATTCATCTTGCCCACGAAGGAGTCGACGGCGGTCTTGAACACCTGCGCCGCGAACGGCTGGTCGTCGTCGCACTCCACCTGCACCACTTCGTCCTTTGCAAGGTCGGTGGCGAGCATGTCGCCGCGCTCGGACGCGTCGGGCATGTACTTTACTATCTCGTTCATCAGGTTGATGACGCCGCGGTTGCACAGCGCGCTGCCCGCCATTACGGGCACCACGTTTATGTTCTGTATGCCCTTTCTTATGCCGTGGATGACCTCGTCGCGCTCCAGCGTTCCCGTTTCGAAATATTTTTCGAGCAGCACGTCGTCGTTTTCCGCCGCCGTTTCCGTAAGCGAAAGCTGCATCGCGGCAAGCTCTTCGCCCTTGTCGGCGGGCACGGGTATCTCCTCCGGCCCGGTGCCCGTAAAGTGATAGGCACGCTCCGTTAAGGCGTTTACGAAGCCCGCCATCTTGTTGCCCTCCATTATGGGTATCTGTATGGGCGCTATCTTGCCGTGATACTTTTCCTGCAACGCAGCCACGGTGCCGTGGTAGTCGGCGTTGTCCTTATCCATGCCGTTGATAAAGATGACCATCGGCTTTTTTGCCTTTAAGCAGGCGTTTATCGCCTTTTCCGCGCCCACGGTAACGGAGCCGCCCGCGCCCATAACGACCAGCGCGCCGCCGCAGGCGCGCATCGCCTCGTTGAACTCGCCCTCGAAGTCGTAAAACCCGGGCACGTCCAAAAGGTTTATCTTGGTTTCGCGCCATACGGTGTAACTTACCGAGAGCGAAACGGACATCTTGCGCGCGATCTCCTGCTCGTCGAAGTCCGACACGGTGGTGCCCGCGTCTACTTTGCCCATGCGGTCGATGGAACGGCCGTTGAAAAGGATAGCCTCGCACAGCGTGGTCTTGCCCTCGCCGCTGTGGCCTATTATGGCTACGTTGTGGATGTTTTTAAGTCTGATGCTCATGATTTTGGGTCCCTTATCTAAGATTTGCCGCGTGCCGCCGCAACGGGCGCCGGCACGCCGCGCAATTCCATTATACAGCATATCCCGCCAAAAATCAAGACCTAATTTTTTTGCGCCCCGCACCCCGGGAAAAAACGCGCCCGGGAGCACGAAAGCTCCCGGGCGCGTCCGTTAAAATACCGTGTCGCTTGTGCCATATACGCGGCCTGTCATACCACGCGGTAGCCGTAAACGGTTATGTCGTAACCGTTCTCGCCACCCGAAGTTACTTGCATCTGGTGATAAGGACAGGAATTGTCTTCCCTGGCAACGTCCTGCACCATGAGCACGGTCTTGCTCTCTTTGGCGTCGAGCGTTACGGTGACCTCGCCCACGACGCCGAAATATTCGGTCTCGTAGCGGAGCGTTATCGGCGCGTCGCCGTTATTGACGAAGGTGAGCAGCAGGCACGTCTTGTAAGAACCGCTTACGGGACAGTCGTTATATACCCAATCGCCCGCGCCGTGTTCTTCCAGCGAGCCGTCGCCGTTGGTTATCTTGAGATACGTGGGGCCGCCGGCCTCCATCTTATATCTCGTGCCCATGAAGCCTTCGACTATTTCCACGTGCTCCATATTATACACTGTGCCGATATCTTTATCCTCGGCACGGCAGGAAGGGGTAAATTCCAGCGCGAAATCGTCCGCCGTTACGGCCTTTATCGTTTCGGGGCCGTCGCCCATGGCAAACGCCGCGGCAAGGTCGGAGTAGCTTTCGAACCACTTTCCGTCCCACACCCAGCCGAGATTGTTCTCTTCGTCCGCAATCACCACCGCCGCGCCGGCGTCCAGCCTGCCGCCTTCGAAGAGTTCGAGCGTACTGCCGCCGTTAATCGTTGCGCCCTCCACGGTGAGGATGTTCGTCTGCACCGCCCTGCGGCCGGCTATGGTTATATCGTAGCCGTTTTCGCCGCCTTCGACCACGCGCAGCTGATGGAACGCCGTTGCGGCGTCCTCCGTACCCGTTGCAGGTTCGGCCACGAGCAGCGCCGTGCGCGTGCCGTTTGCGGGCAGTTGAACGGTGACGGAGCCTCTCACGCCGAAGTACTCGACTTCGTAACGGATGGTTATCGCCTCATCCTTGTTGTTTTTGAAGGTGAGCAGCAGCATAGTCTGCGCGGTGGAGGAAACGGGACAGCCGTTGTTGTATTTGCCGTGCGTTTCGTCGCTGCCGTTGAGTATCTTTATGTCCGTCTTGCTCTCCATTGCGTAGCGCGTGCCGTCCAGCTCGCCGAGTTTTTCATGAGTGGCGTTATACCTTTCTTCGTCGGCGGCAATGTTCTGGAATACGCACGCGGGGGTGAACGTCGTGTTGAAGTCGGTAAAGTCGGAATCGTACATCACCTTTGCGGTAACGTTTGCGGCGCCCATGACGAACGCCCCGGCAAAAGCGGCGTAGCTTTCGTAATATTCGCCGTCGTAAAGCCAGCAAACCCAGCTGTCGTTGTCGTAAACGACCTCAGCCTCCGCGTTCAGCCTGTCGCCCTTTTCCATTACCAGGGCGTCCTTGCCGTCTATCGTGGCGCCCTCTACGGTGAGGGTGCGGGCGGGAGCTTTGATGTAATCGGCAAAGCCGCCCAGCGAATCGCAGTAATATTCGTAAGAATCTTCGGGGACGTATATCACGAGTTCGGGATAGTCGCTGCCCTCGAAGGGAACGCCGCCGGTTATGCTGCCGTGCTCTTCGAACGAACGCTCGAAGGTTACCGATTTAAGCGCGGGGCACTGCTTTAAGAAGTCGCCGACCTCTTCCACCGAGGCGGGGATGACCACGCTTTCGAGGGTGCTGACGTCGGTGAACACCGAACCGCCGAGCTTGGTTATCTTGTCCCCCGCGAAGGTGACCGTTTTAATGTTGTTGGCGTGCTGGAAAGTCCATTCGCCCACGTTGCCCGTAAGCGTTGCCGGGAACACGAAGTCCTGAGGCATGTTCACGTATTGGAACGCGCCGTTGCCTATGCGCTCCAGCCTGTCGCACATTGCCCACACATTGGTCTGCAGCGACGAGCATACGCTGAACGAGAAGTCGCCCACCTCGATGAAGTGACCGCCGAAGTTTACCGTCTGCAGCTGCGTGCAGCTGAAGAACACGCCATCGCTGTCGGCCGAAGCGCCGAACTTTCCGAGCGTCGTTACCGTGTCGGGGATGGTGACTTCGATTATCTGCATGCCGGCGAATACGCCGGGGCCTATTGCGGTTACCGCCCTGCCCTCTTCGTCCGTGTCGGGTATGTAGGGACGGAGCGAATTGCCGTTGTAAGCCGTGAGCGTGCAGGTATCGTCGCCCGTCGGCTCGAAGATGAAGCCGTTGTATTCGTAGTCTATGGACACGCACGCGAGCTTGGTGCGCGTGAACGCCGTGGCGCCGTCGCTGGCAGAATCGTCGGTGTTGGTCACCTCGCAGAAGTAATAGGTCGCGCCGCGCTCGCTTATATCGGGGATATATGCGGCCGAATTTGCGTTTTCTATCTTTTGCGCGTCGTCGTAAGAGCCGCTTTCGGACGAGAACCACTGATAGGAGAGCTTGCCGCGGCTGACCGCCGCCTCCACCTCTATGGGCAGGGCCTCGTCCTGCGCGCCGAACACGTAGCTGCTGCCCTGCGGCTGCGTGACTATGCGCGGCGTTTCCGCAGCGGAATATACCCTTACCGAAACGGCGTCGGTCACGGCCTCGGCAGCGGTCTTGCCGGCAAACGCGGAGTTGGTGTTGGTGACCACGCAGTAATAATACGCCGTGCCGTTTGCCGAAACGTCGGGGATATATACGCTTTTGGTTGCGCCCTCGAGCGCGGTGCCGCCGCTGTTTTCGTCGGCGTCGTTGACATACCACTGATAGGATATCGAACCGCCGTCGTCCGAATACGCCTGCACCTTTAACCCGCCGGTCTCCTCGCCCAGGCGCAGCGTGATATCCTGCGGCTGAACGGTTATGACGGGTGCGGAGGCGTCGCCCTGAGCCGGCCCGTAGGAAGTAGTGCCGCCCGCGCAGCCCGCCGCAGACGCTGCCAGAGTAACGCACAGCGCCGCCGCGATCATCGTTACTGAAAATTTTTTCATACATTTCACCTCTTATCAAAAGCGCTCATTCGGGGAGATGGCTTTCGTCCGGCTCCCAGGTGAGCTTTGCGCTCGTGGTGATCTTTATGCAGTCGACCACCGGCGCGGTGCCCAGCGTGGTGCCGCCCATGCTCTGATCGTTGTTGCAGATGAGTTCGATAACGTTTTCGCCCTGCTTTAAGCTTACGCCCGAAGCTATGGTGTAATCCATGAATTTGTTGGTAGTTTTGATGTTGTTGAAGGTTATGTCGTTATAATCGAGCGCCGTTCCGTTCACCTTTATCTGATAGGTCTCCGGCGTGATGGTATAAGACTTTTTGCCGTCTATGTTCAGAAGTCCCGCGGGATCTTCGTTGGAGAAGCGCGCCACCAGCTTGGCGTCCTCCACCGCCTTGTCCGCCTCTATGTTGAAAGTGAGCGTGGAGCCCTTTTTGTACATGCCCACCACGAAGTAGCCGTTGGAGGCGTTGAAGTCGCCGTCTATGTCGGGGTTAACCCCGCCCATGCCGCCCGACCAGCCCGCGCCGTCGGCGGGCAGCACGGCGTACTCCGCTTCGAACGTGTAAGTTTCGGAGCCGGGAGGGTTGCCGTCGCCGCCGCAGGCGGCAAAGGTCAGCGCGGCAGCGGCGGTAAGCGCGCATACGGCGGCAGTTATAAGAAATTTTTTCATCGTTGTTTACCTCGCTTGATTTTTATTTTTTCTTGCCCTGTTTATTGCGAACACCGCCGCGCCGAGCACGGCAAGCCCGCCTATGGCCGCAAAGCCCGTGCCCGAGCTGCCCGCGCAGCCCGAACCTTCGGTGACTTCGGTAAGCGGTTTCCAGCTTGCGTAGAACACGGTGTCGTATTCAACGGCCTGCGTAAAGTCGGCCGCGTATTCGCCCGCCTCGTCTATATACCAGCCTGCGAACACGTACCCTTCGCGCGAGGGCGCAAATACGGGAGGCGTTACGGTATCGCCCGAAGCGACCGTGACCTGCTGCCCCGCGGGGGAATTTTCGTAATTGTAATCGAACGTAACGGTGAAGCTTTCTACCGCCGTCCACTTTGCGTAGAACGTCCTGTCGGAGGTTATCACCAGCGCGTTCGTATCGGTCGCGCTGACCGCGTTAACGCACGAAGGTTCGAGATACCATCCGCCGAACGCGTAGCCCTCGCGCACGGGGGAGAACGCCGGAAGGTTGACGAGCGTGTCCTCCTCGTAATACTGCGTTACCGGCGCGGGCGCGCCTTCGTAGTTAAGGTCGAAGGTCTGCACGCACGAGGTCATGGGCACCACGAGCGGATACAGGTGCGTCGCCCTTACCGCCGACATGGGGAAGGACGCGGGCTGCGTGCACGCCTCGTCAGTGTACCAGCCCACGAAACGCTCCTGCGCGGCGTTTATTTCGGGGGCTTCCGGTTCGGAGATGAGGTCGCCTATCTTGCAGCCGATCTCGGTCGTGCTGCCGTCCGTGCCGTGCACGGTGACCATCACGCCCAGCTGATCGCCGTTGCCCACGCCGAGCGCGGCGCTGTTTGCCACCTGATACAACAGATACTGGCAGGTCATGCGCACGTTATACCACTGCGTGGGGCTCTCCTGATCCCACTTGCCGCTGTTGGTTATGGTGGTCTGATAGCCGGTGGTCTCTTCGTAGCCGTCGTGTTCGCCCGTAAAGTGCCAATCCTCCTGGCTTACGTATATCTCGGGCACCATGAGTTTGTTGTTTTCCGCGTCGTAACGCCCCTCTACCTTTCTGCCGTTAAGGGCGCCTTCGCTGCTTGCCGCCGTTTCGTTCCACGCAAGGGGCACCACCCTGCAGCGCTCGAGCCTGTCGCCCGTTACCTGCTGTGCGGAACCGCCGATGGTCGTGGTATATGCGCCGGCGTTTGCGTCGGTTATGGAGCTGCCGTCGTAGCCGCATTCGTCGTAGAGGAAGTAATTGCACAGATAATAGTTGCTCTCCACGCGGATGAGCCCGACTTTGCCGTGGCAGGTCATTATGCCGTTCATGTCGCCGTATTTGGCCGCTATTTCGAAGGGCCTGAGGTATATTTCGCGCAGCGCCTGTTCGGTAAGGAATATCGAAACGCCGCCGCCGTAGTTACGGCAGGTCTCCATGTCGTTGCAGACGTAGTGCTTGGCATATACGTGTATGCCGTTGTCCACGACGCCCTGTATCACGGCAGCCGCCATCCAGCCGCCCTGTCTGCCGTCGGAGGAATAATATTCGAAGTTCCTGCCGTTGAACGCCAGCCTGTGGGTGTTTAGGCCGGGCGCGTACCAGCCGAACACGTTCAGCAGTATGCACTCCTGCCCCATCTGGTCGCCCATCTTGTATGCAAGTTCGGTGTTGTAAGTTGCCGAGATCGTGGTCTCGCAAGCCCAGAACGTCGACTTTTCGCCGTAAGTCAGCTGTCCGGGGCCGTCGTTTTCGCGCGTTTCGGGCTTGCCTATCGCGTCGAGGCCGGGCGATTTATACCAGCCGTTCTGCGTGAGATATACCATCTCGTCGAAGGTGAGCTGGTTCATGAATTCCGTCCAGCGCACGTCGTCGAACGGTATGCCTATCATATCTTTGAGCAGTTTTTCCGTTTTGCCGTTCACGCGGGCGTCCACGTCCGCTTCCGAGGCCTGGCTCCAATCGCCGGGCTGCAGTTCGTCGCGGCTCTTGCCCCAGCCGGGGATCTCGTCCGCCTCTACGTACCACGGATCGGTGGGCCTGTCGCCGTTGGTGCCCGCGGCCGAGGTGTACGTCTGGTTGAACAGTATATCCACCGCCTCGTCGCTCCAGGCGAGCTGATCGGGCGTGGAGGGCGTGGGCAGTTTCCAATCGGCGCGCGAAACGTAGTCGGCGTCCTGCTTCATGGCGTGCGTGCCTTCGGCGTTGATGGCGCCCGTGCCCGAGCTGTTGTATTCGTCTTCCTGCGAGAATACCGCCTTTGCGTTTTCGCCGAAGCCCTGATTATAGTTGAGCGGGCTGTCGAGCTCTTCGCTGTTATACTTTATGCCCTTTTCCACCCTGTAAACGAGTTTGTCGCCGGCGTTCTTGTCGGTGTGCGAGTCGGTGCGGAAGAGCATCTCGTAAGTACCCTCTTCAAGCTCGTAGCCCTGGAAGCCGTTGTGGTTTATGTCGTTCCAGTCGAACGACGCCAGGTCGCGGATATTGAAGGTCAGCTGCACCGTCTGTTCCTCGCCGGGATCGAGCAGCTTTGTCTTGGTGAAGTTTACGAAAGTGACGTCCGACTTTTCGATGGGGGCGTCGTCCTTATCGTAAGGGGCGCGCACGTACAGCTGCACCACGTCCTTGCCCGGAACGCGGCCCGTGTTCTTTACCGTTACGGGAACGGTCACTTCGGTGCCGGCGTCGGCCTCGGTTATTGCGCCCTCGGCAAACGAAGGCTCGCCTATCGTCCAGCTGAACTGCGTATAAGACAGCCCGTAGCCGAACGGATAGAGCACGCCGTTGTGGCGGTTATAGTAGGCGTCCTCGGGGTGCAGCGGATCGCTGACGTCCTCTTCGCCCACGGTGTTGCTGAAATAACCGTCCACCGTGGCCGCCGTTTCGTACCAGCGGTAACCCATATATATGCCCTCTTTATAGGTGAGCGCCTTGAATATGGGGTTGGCGACTTCGCCGTCCTCCGCGATCGCCTCTTCGAGCTTTACGCCCGAGGGATCGGTGCCCGTTATGTCTATGCTGCCGCCCACCTGATTGTTATCGGCAAAGTTGAACCATGCGGGATCCTGCCTGAGGTCGGCGGGCCATATATCCACGGTGTGACCGGAGGGATTTACCTCGCCGTTGAGCACTTTCGGAAGCGCCTTGTGCCCGGTGCTGCCCAAAAGGCCCATCCATATGACGCCCTGAACGCGGTCGTCGTCCTGATAGCGCGCCACCTCGAACGGATCGGCGGTGTTTATGCACACTATGATGTTTTTGAAGAGGGGTTCGCCCTTTTCGTCTACCTGCGCCTTGACGTGTTCGAACAGCGCGATCTCGTTGTTATTCATCTGCTGGGAATGGTTGGTGAACCCGTTCCCCAGGCTCGCGTCGTAGTTTTCGCCGCCGTCCGCGCGGGAAATGAAGATGACCGCCGCGTCGGAATAATCCTTATAAGAGCCGGTGATATCTTCGGTATAATAGCTCATGGATATCTCGCCGCGGCTGTTTACGCGCTCGTACATGGAGTAGAGCGTTTTGTTGATCTTGAATCCGGCCTGCGTGAACACCTGCTCGGTGGTGAGGTATTCGCCGTCGTTGGACGTGCCGCTGCCCGAGCCTCCGCCGCTCTGGCGCAGGTTGGTGCTGACCGAGCCGAACAGCGAGATCTTGCTGCCGCCCGCAAGCGGGAGCGACTTCTGCCCCGGGGCGACCTCGGTGTTCTTGAAGAGCGTTATGCCCTCTTCGGCAATGTCTTCGTTTATGGCATTGCCCGTTTTGCGAGCCTCTTCGATAGACGAGTATCTGCTGTAATACTGCGGCTGCGAAGGGTCGGGGTTAAGGCTCTGCTTTGCGTCCGTCCCGCGCGCCGACGTCGCGACGCCCGCTATCAGCGTTGCCGCCAGCACGCACGAGAGTGCGCATTGCAGAACTTTTTTGGTTGCTGCCTGCTTCATGCATCTCCTCCTTCATGATTTTTATTTACGGCTTCGGCTGCGCCTCCGCCGTTATTTTCGTCCGGAACTTTTTTGGGGCGGCCGCCCTTTAACATGGCGCGGATCTCGAAGAACCCCCACACCGCAAGGCCGACGGTCACGGCAACTTCCGTCCATATGAGCGCGAGCTGCCATACGGGAAGGGCTATGCGCAGCCTGGTGTGTTCGGTTATGCCGTTCATGGCGTTGGAATTGACCACGCAGTATAAAACGTTGTGCGCCGCGCGGCGGAGCATGGTAACGTCGCCCGCCGAGGTGCTGTCCGGCCGCATCCAATAACGCATTGTGGTAAGGTTGAGGTCGCCGCCGGCATATACCATCTGTTTGGCGCTCATATAGGGATTTACGTTGAAGTCGCATATGACGGCGCCGGTAAAGCCCCATTCGCCGCGCAGCACTTCGGTGAGCAGCACGTAGTCGCCGCCCGTCCACTTCGTGCCTATGCGGTTGAACGAAGACATCACGCCGCGGGCGTCGGCGTACTTTACGGCTATTTCGAACGGCCGCAGGTAAAGTTCGCGTATCGCCTGTTCCGTGGCCCACGAGGCAACGCCGTTATCCTCGCGGTAGGTCTCCTGCTCGTTCAGCGCAAAGTGCTTCATGTAAGGGACGATGCCCTTGCTCTGCGCGCCCTCTATCTCGGCCGCCGCCATAAAGCCCGTAAGGAACGGATCTTCGGAAAAATATTCAAAGTTCCTTCCGCCGAACGGGCTGCGGTGCAGGTTCATCCCGGGCGCGTACCAGCCGGTGTAGGGCGTGGGCACGCCGCTTACGTCGCCGTAGGCGCCCTCTTCGCCCAGGCACTGCCCCATGGCGTAGGCAAGGTCGGTGCTCCACGTGCTGCCCAGCACGTATTCGCTGGCGTAGGCCACGTTGCCCGTTTCGCTTATGCTGATGAAGTTGGTAAAGCCCACGGGCCCGTCCGACGCCACCGTTTCGGGCAGATTCAGCCGCATTATGCCGTAAGTTTTGAACGCGCCGCGGTTGAACACCTCTTTGAGCTCTTCGAACGTGAGGGCGTTCAAAAATTCGTCCCACTCGGGAGCGTCGTAGTCCAGGCCGCGCAGGTCTATGGCGTTAAGGTCGGTATCCCGTCCCGTAAGCGGCACGTCTTTATATTCGTTGGGATTGTTCTCCTCGGTGGAGGCAAGCGCCGCCCGCCTTTCCTCGGTAAGTTCGCGGTTATCCGTGCGCGTGGGCCAGGTGCCCTGCCAATCGCTGCGCGAAAGCACGGTGTCCAGCTGGTCGTCCGCCTCCCCGAACCTGTTTTTTATCTCGGCACCCTCGTTGTGCGGATCCTCGGTAAAAACGACCGTTTCGGGCACGTCGAAAGTTATGTCGTCCGCGCCGTCCTTTTGCGTATGCGCGTCCGTTTTAAGGCGCAGAGCGTAGCTGCCCGCCTCCAGCGTGTAGCCTTTGATCCCGTCGCCGTTTTTATCGTCGTAGTCGTAAGACGCCGCAAAGTACGGTTCGAACGAAAGCTCCACCACCTCCGAGGCGCCCGCCTTAAGCCGCTCCGTCTTGGCAAAGCCGACCAGCACGGTGGAGGACTTTTCGATATCGCCGGCGGGCGGATCGCAATAGAGCTGCACCACGTCGGCGCCCTCCGTTTTTCCGGTGTTGGTGACCTTTACTTTTACCGTTATGCTTTCCGCCTTGTCCGCGTCGGTGACTTCGAGCGCGGCAAGCTCGTCGGCGTTTACGACTTCCCAGCTGAAATCCGTGTAAGAGAGCCCGTAACCGAAGGGATACACGACGTTGTCCTTATACCACTGCTCGCCGTCGGTAAAGCCGCGCGTTTCGTAGTAGCGGTAGCCCATGTATATGCCCTCTTCGTAGTCGGTGTAATAATAGCCCGCGTTTGTCTGCCTGCCGTCCGCGGCCACGTTGACGTACGCGTTTCCGGGGAGAGTCTCGCCGCCGCCCGCCACGCCGTTGTTGCCGAAGTTTTCCCACACAGGCGACGCGGTAAAGTCGGCGGCCCACGTGTCCACCGTTTTGCCCGAAGGCGACACCTCGCCGTCGAGCAGCCTGCCGAGCGCCATTATGCCCGAAAAGCCCATGCCGCCCATGCTCATCACCGCGTCTATATCGTCGTTCTCTTCAAGTTCGCCCGCCTCCACGGTAGTGCTGGCGTTTATCAGCACTATCACCTTGCCGAAGCCGGCTGCCGTTACCGCGGCTATCAGGTCTTCTTCGTTTTTGTCGAGTTCGAGATAGTGCCTCTGCTCGTCGCCCGGCATGGTGCGGGGGAGGTCGAAGCCCTCGCCCCCTATGCGCGAAATCACCACTATCGCCGCATCGGAGTATTCGGAATAGCTCTCCTTTACCGAGGCGGGGTAACTGCTCTGCGGCGTTTCGCCCGTTTCCAGCACCTCCTTGCCGCTGTTCTCTATCGCGGGGTTGGCGGACCTGCCGCCGCCCGATCTCGAATCGTTTTCGTAGAACGCGCGCAGCTCGGGATTCACCGTAAAGCCCGCCTCTTCCAGACTGTCGAATATGGTGGGCGCGTTTTTGAAATTGCCGCCGCCCGAGCCCGTGCCGCCGTAGACGAGGTTCACGGAATTTTTGCCGAACACGCTCACCTTTGCGCCGCCGGCAAGGGGCAGCGCGCCGTCGTCGTTTTTGAGCAGCACGAAGCCCTCTTCGCAGATGCGCTCCGTGAGGGCGTTGCCGTTTTCGTAGGCCTCGGACTTGTTTGCGGCGGTCAGCTCGTAATAAGAGCCCTTGCCCCTGCCCACCGTGCGGCGCTGGCCGAGCGCTATGCACGCTATGTCGTATAAAACGGTGGAAGTGAGTGCCGTCACCACCACCATGAGCACTACGAGCACGATGGTCACTATCGCCCAGATGCGCGTGCGCAGATTGCCGAACAACGATTTGAAGAACTTCATATTCGCCTCGCATTAACGTGATTTTGCCTTCGCGAACCAAGTATAGCAGCCCCCCCCCCACAATGCAATACGTGCAGTATAAACTGCGCCTTTTCTTTCAAAATCTGTAATTTTGCGGCAAAAAAAACGCCCCGCTTTTGCAAGCGGGGCACAAAAAAAGGCCTCCCCGGAGGGAGGCCGGCAAAGATCTTAATATTCGGCAAGGAATTTCGTTACGGCGGCAACGAACTCCCGTTTTTTGTTGCGGCTTATCGGCAGCCTGTCGCCGGCGACCTGAACGCAGTCTTTTTCCACCGTCTGAACGAAATTGAGGTTGACGAGTATGCCGCTGTTGCACCTTGCGAACGGCGCGCCCGCAAGCAGCGCCTCGGCCTGGCCGAGCGAGCCGTACACCGTAAAATCGCCGCCCACGATATGATAGCGCAGGTAATGCCCTTCCACTTCCACGTAGCAGACGTCGGCGACGTCCACCCTTCTTATCGTGCCGCCGCAAGTAAGCACTATTTCGCGGCGGCGGCCTGCGTGCAGGCGGGCGACGAACTTTTTTATGCGCGCGGCAAAACTTTCGTAAACGACCGGCTTGACGATAAAATCGAGGGCCTGCACCTCGTAGCCGTGTATGGCGTATTTGAGCAGGTTGGTTATAAATATTATCGCCACGTTTTCGTCCAGCTTTCTCAGCCTGCGGGCCGTTTCCATGCCGTCTATGCCCGGCATCTGTATGTCCATGAGCACGAGGTCGTAAACGGGGCGGTACGCCTGTAAAAAGTCCAGCCCGTCGCGAAAGGAGGTTATGGAAAACGCCTCGCCGTTCTCCCTGCCGAAGCGCTCGAGATAGCCCGTAAGAAGGTCGACGTTGCTCTGCTCGTCTTCCACTATGCACACGTTCAGCATGCCGCGGCCTCCTTTGCGCCCGGAGCGCCTTCCCCGGAGGGAACGGGCAGCATTATGTCAAGGCAGAAACTGCCGTCGCGCATCTCGGTAACGAGGCAGCCGTCGTAACGCTCGACCGCGGCGCGGATGCTGCGCATGCCGAATCCGTGCAGGTTCTTTTCGGCACTGTTGGTTACCGGGATGCCGTTTTCAAAGCGGACGGTCACGCCCTCCGGCACCTCGTTTTCCATATGGACGGATATCATGTCCGCCTTGCGGCACACGTTCAGCCGCACCACCCTGCGCTCGGCGTCCCGAAAGCCGAGCACCGCGTCTATGGCGTTGTGCAAAGCGTTCTGGAATATGGCGTAGATGTCGGCGGGCTGCATAAAGCCGAGCGGCGCCCCGTTTATGTTGCACACGAGGTGTATGCCGTTGCGGCTGCAGAACACGCTCTCTTCCGAGAGCACCACGTCGAGCACGTCGTTGCCCGTCTGCAATATGCCGTCGTAGATGTTTACCGCCTGCTCTATCTCTTTTAACTCGTTTTCGTCTATGAACGGGCGCTTGCGGGCGTTGCGTATGCGGTGGCGCAGATCGTGGCACTTCATGTTGATGAAATCGATGTTTTCCTTGCTCAGCTCGTATATCTGCTTGTTCTTGTTCAGAAGGTCTTCCACGAATTTGAGTTCGGCCTTCACCTCTTCGCGGCCGAGCACAGCTATCTGCATGCACAGCGCAAGCACGCAGCCGAACATGTTGTAAAAGATTATTATGGCGCGGACGAACGCGGAAACGTCTGCCGGCAGGTCGTACACCACGAAGGCGTTAAGGATGACGTTGACCGAAACGACTACCACGGACGCCACCAGCGACTTTATGCGCCGCACGGCAAAAACGCCGCCGTTCTGCCGCTCGGTGCGGTATTTGAGCACCGCCCAGCCCGCAAGGTAAACGAGCACGTGCGTAACGACGAACGCCAGCACCTGCAGCCCGTTTATGCCGCCCACGAACGAATCGCCGTAAAGGTTGCTGCTTGCGTCCAGCCCCGCGATGAGGCAGAACAGGTTATACAGCTGATAAGATACGTGCTGCTCGGTGTAAGAAAAAAATCCGCAATAAACGACGTTTCCCCACGATTCGTCGAAACAGAATTTGAGCGCGGGCAGCGTGACCAGAAATATCGCCATGAACAGCACCGAGGAATAGACGGCGTTGTAAAACGGAACGGGCAGCGCAAACGTGAACGCCGCCAGAAAACACAGCGAAACAGCCAGCCGCCACCAAAAACCGCGGCGGCGCTTCATACGGTAGATTATAAGCGATTCCGCAACGAGCACCTCTGCAAGGAACACGAATTTGAACCAGAACAGAGGCGCGGCAAAATTATACATTACGTTTACCCCTTTTGCCGCGGTCAAAACTTTTGGCGGCGTTTACACAATAACCTATTTTTGCCGAGATGTCAACCCCTTTTTTCAAAACGCCGGAATATGCCAAAGGCGGAAGGACGGGCAAATTCGCCCGCACATATGCCGCGATCAACAAAAAAATACCGCCCGCTCGTGCAGTCGGCCGCGCTTTTCGGCAAACCCGAAAATAAGCGTTTTTTGCGTTTTTTGCGTTTTTGCGGACTGCGCGCGCACGTTCCGCGGGCGGGAGCCGCAACAAAATATCCCCCGCGGGGCAACGCCCCTCGGGGGATACCGTTATACAGACGGCACATTCGTTGTTCTGAACGAACTATGCGGAAAGCCTCATCGCATTTCCCTGATTATTTCGTGCGTGATCGCGGTCCGAGTCTCCTCCGCGCATCCCGCGCACCGGGCCCTCGACCTCCTGCACGCCCGTTACGGCGTTCAGGGCGACATGCCCGCCTGCATAAAGTTCTTTGTTGTTCTCCCGCATCCCTGCGGCAGATCTTTGCTCCGCGCCGTTACGACCATAGGCTTACGGGGCTTTTTTCCGGCTTATCGCCATGCGGAAAGTTTACGCTTTTTGCCGCGCTTCGGATGACACCTGCCCCGCGCCGGCAACAAAGGAACATTCCTGCCAGATTATTTTTGTCGCACCCATTCTCGGCCGGGCCCGCATTCGTGGCGGGGAAAGGAGTGCGCGCCCCTTTCCGGTTATCCCGACAGTCCGGGGCACAAAAACCTGCACAATCACGACTGCGCAGGTATTGTTATCGAATTTATTAAATTTTAATTTCGAGACCCGCTTCCGCTGACGGTGCTTTGCACTTGCGGCGAGATCGCCTTGCAGGTAGATCTCCAAGCTTCCGTATCCGGCTTTGCCCTTACCTTTGCGGACGCCCCTTAAAACTCGTTCTTTGCCTTATACCTCCTGCAGATCTCGCGAGAGCCGCATTACGGAGCTTTCTTATCCGGAATCGAAGCCCCTTTGACAGGTTTCGGTGCATCTGCCCGGATACAAAACAGGTATGAAGGACTTTTTACGGCAATTTCCTTATCGTCTTAAAGGATCGCTCGGTACGGTTCGGGTTTACGCCTTTTCCGAAAACCGATCTAAATCCCTGCGAAATTAAAACCGTGTTTTCAGAATAAGGTCTCCCGGGTATGACTGTTCATTGGACTACCCTCCTTGCTTTCGTAGTAGCTTTGCAGAAGTAAAACGTTCTTTTCATCATCTTTTTTACCTCCTTGCTTGGCTATTCAATTTATCGTTTGCCGGCGGCGCTCCGCCGCCGCAGAAGATTGACATTGACCCCCTTTCGGGGCTACTTGAATTTCATCTTTGACCTCTTTTTAGTTATTCGGTAAAAATGTTTAGCGCTAACATTTTTTGTTCGTATTTATCTTTTGTATCTTTATTATAGCACGTATTTTCCGTTTGTCAATAGGCAAACAGAAATTTTTTTATACTTTTTTCCGGAACGGGCGGGCGGCGCAGGCGATTATATAATAGAGCACGCGCGTGTGTTATAATATTTTTGTGCACAAAAACCGAAAAACGGGTGCAAAAACGCGTGCAAAATGCGCAAAAAGTGATATAATGGGACATGGGCCCGCGCGGGCGGGCGCAATAACCAAAGGAGCTTTATATGTTTCAGGTAGATCACCCCCTCGGCTATGCCATTATCATAGCCATCATTCTTTTCGCGACCAAAATGTGCGGGCTGCTATTCAGAAAGATGAAGCTGCCTGAGGTGCTCGGGTTCATAATCGCCGGCATCCTTATCGGCCCCGCCGTGTTCGGGCAGTTCTGCGGCTACGCGCTGATCGGCTTCGAAGAGGCGGTCGCGGACGGTGCTTACAAGGCGCTGTTCGTGCTCGAAGGCGACGTGGGCGCCAACGAGACCATATCGGTCTTTTCCAAGATAGGCGTTATACTTATAATGTTTTCCGCCGGGCTGGAGACCAACCTCGAAGACCTCAAACACACCGGCCTTGCCAGCTTTCTTATTGCCGTGGCGGGCGTGGCGCTGCCCTTCGGGCTGGGACTTGCGATAAGCCTGCCCTTCGGCGACATAGGCCTGGGCACGGCGCACATCTACCGCAGCGTGTTCATCGGCGCGATACTCACCGCCACCAGCGTGGCAATAACCGTTTCCGTGCTTAAAGAGCTGGGCAAGATAAACACCAAGCTGGGCACCACGATAGTTTCCGCCGCCGTTATAGACGACGTGATAGGCATAGTGGTGCTGTCCGTGGTTACGAGCATGGCGCGCTCTGGCAGCGTGGAGGCGGCAAACGGATTCGAAGCGTTCAAGGGCACCGTTTACGGCACGATAATAATGATAGTCGCGTTCTTTGCGGCGGCGATAGGCGTTGGCTTCCTTTTGAACAGGCTGTTCAGATGGCTGGAAAAAAAGTGGTTCCGCACGCACAGGCTGCCCATCTTTTCGCTGGTGGTGTGCTTCGTTTACAGCTGGGTGGCGGAAGAGATATTCGGCGTGGCCGACATAACGGGCGCGTTCCTTGCCGGCATCGTGCTTGCCACCGTGCACCGCACAAGCGAATACGTGGACACCAAGATAAACGTGAACACCTACACCATCTTCGCGCCGATATTCTTTGCCAACATAGGCATAAGCAACATAGATTTTTCGGGCGTGGGCGGAAAGATAATCCTGTTCGCCTTCCTTGCCGTGCTGATGGGGCTTGCGGGCAAGATAATCGGCTGCGGCGCCGTGGCGAAGGGCTTCGGTTATAACCTGCGGCAGTCGGCGATAGCGGGCGTGGGAATGATGGCGCGCGGCGAAGTCGCGCTGATAGTGACGCAGACCGCAACGGACGCCTCCCTGGGCGAAAACGCGCTGGGCGGCGAGTTCATGATAATGACGGTGCTGCTCATCCTCGTTTCTTCCATACTGACGCCCATCCTGCTTAAAGTGCTTTACAGCAAAGACCTGCCGCTGAAAAACGGCCCCGCGGAGGGCATGCCCCCTTCCGGCGGCGACGGCGGGCTGCCGGAAGAGAGCGCGGCGCGGCAGCAGGCAGACGGCGCCGCGGGAGCGTAACTCCTGCCGATAGAACGGCATATATATCGCAACCATTCGCCCGCGGCGTGCCGCGGGCATATTTTTTTGCGGTTTTGCAAACGTGCTGCGATTGACATTGCCGCCGCGGGGTGGTATGATAGTTTTACAGTAAGTTCAGGGGGACGCCATGAAAGAGGGTACGGCGCGTCTTACCCCGCTTGCGGGCAGGGTGGCGCTGAAAAAGAAAGATGCGATAACGGGCTCGGTTTTCCTTGCCATCCTCATGACCATCCTTGCCGTAGTGGCGGTGAGGGTGCTCGTTGCGGCGTGCCTGCCTATTTCGCCCTCCGCATTCTGGGCGCTTGCCGCGCTGGTGCTTGCGGCGGACGCCGCGCTGTGCGCGCTGCTGTTCGCGCGCGCCTTTTACGACGCGCGTTCGGTGGCGGCCGCCTCCCCCTATACGATAGCTTACCGCGCGGACGGATACATAGAGCTGTGCCACCGCGACGGGCGCAGGGAATATTTTGCCGTGCGGCAAATAGCCGATGTGCGCGCCTACCCCGCCAAGCTCGGGTTCGTGATCTACGGCTGGGCGTATTCGGGCAACCTGAATTACGGCAAGGTGACGTTCTTCCTTTCGGACGCGGGCAGGCTTAAAAAAAAGTCGGTGAAGATGGTGGTCAACTGCACGGACACCGCCCGCTTCATCCGCGAAGATTTTTTGCCCACCGTTACGGGCCTTGACTGAATGACGCGCAAAGCAAAGCGCCTTCCGCAAGAACGGAAGGCGCTTTTTTGTTTCTCACTGGAAGCAAAGTTTTTTGAAGAGCAGGCACCAGATGCAGTCTAACCAACCTATGATGATACCGGAAGGAATGGTTACGATTATGCAGACGATAAGCCTGATGAGCCCCTTCTTTTTGAGCCAGGTGCTCCACCTTACCACGATCTCGACCACCCAGTTTACGCCAGGGATGAGGAGCAGGATAATCTGCACGAGGCGGGGCAGTTTGTTGAACCAGGTCATTGCACAACTCCTTTACTTTTATTTACAGGGCGCGGCGCGCGCCTGCCCTGCGTATATATTATATCACGCATTCCGCCGATGTCAATACCCGCGGGCGCAAAATTTTTACCGGTAAAAACCGGACGGAAAAATGCGCCGCTCACCTTGCGATAAGCGGCGCGCAAAAAAGCGTTTTTTACTTTTTCATGGCGGCGACCTGTTTTGCCACCTCTTCCGAAAGGTCCTCGCTCTTCTTTTCGAGGCCCTCGCCCATCTCGTAACGGACGAACTTGTTCACCCTGAACTTGCTGCCGATGACTTCGCCGACGGTCTTGGAATCGTCCTTGACGAAAGCCTGGAGCAGCAGGCAGTTTTCCGAATAGAACTTGCCGAGCTTGCCCATTACTATCTTTTCGAGTATCTCCTTGGGCTTTTTGGCGTTCTTTTCGTCGTTCTGCATCTGAACGAGCATTATTTCCTTTTCCTTTTCGAGCACCTCGGCGGGAACTTCCTCCTTGGTGATGTAAGAGGGACGGGACGCCGCTATCTGCAGGGCAACGTCGTGCAGCGTTTCTTCGAAGCCCTCTTTGCAGTCGAGAGCCTCCACCATAACGCCCACTTTGCCGCCCATGTGGATGTACGTTTCTATCTTGCCGGCGGTCTCCACTATCTCGAACCTGCGGATGGAGATCTTTTCGCCTATCACCGCGGTCTGCGAAGTGATGAAGTCCTTAACGGTGCCGCCTTCCATGGGGCAGGCGTTGAGCGCTTCGACGTCGGCGGGCTTGTTTTCGGCGATGACTTTTGCCACCGCGTCCACTATGCCGTGGAACTTTTCACCCTTGGAAACGAAGTCGGATTCGCAGTTTATCTCGAGCAGAACGCCCGTGTTGCCGCTTACGTATGCGCCCACGACGCCCTCCGCGGCTATCCTGCCTTCCTTTTTGACGGCCTTGGCTATGCCGCGCTCGCGCAGCAGCTCCGCCGCCTTTTCCATATCGCCGTCAGCGTCCTGCAAAGCCTTTTTGCAGTCGAGCATGCCGGCGCCGCTCTTTTCGCGGAGCTCCATAACGTCTTTTGCTGTGAATGCCATATTTTTAACCTCTTTCAATTATTCAGCCTGAGTTTCTTCGGCGCCCTCTTCGGGTGCGTCTTCCTCTTCGGCGGCGGCAGCGGTCACCTCTGCCGTTTCGCCCTGATTTGCCTCTATTACGGCGTTGGCGATCACCGAGGATATGAGCTTTATCGCCCTTATCGCGTCGTCGTTGCCGGGGATCACGTAGTCGATGAGGTCGGGATCGCAGTTGGTGTCGGTTATGGCCACGATGGGGATGTTCAGCTTGCGCGCCTCGGCCACGGCTATGTCCTCGTTGTGGGGATCGACCACGAACATTATGCCGGGCAGCTTGTTCATGTCGCGTATGCCGTTGAGGTTGGTCTGCAGCTTGCCCATCTCTTCCTTGAGCTTTGCCACTTCCTTTTTGGGAAGAAGGTCAAATTCGCCGCTCTCTTCCATCTTTTCAAGCTTTACCATGCGGTCGATGCGCGAACGGATGGTCTTGAAGTTGGTGAGCGTGCCGCCCAGCCAGCGGGAGTTGACGTAGAACTGCCCGCAGCGCTCGGCCTCTTCCTTTATGGCCTCCTGTGCCTGCTTTTTGGTGCCCACGAAGAGCACGGTCTTGCCCTCTTTAACGCTCTCCGCAACGTAGGCGTAAGCCTTTTCGATGAGGTTTACGGTGAGCTGAAGGTCGATGATGTGGATGTCGTTGCGCGCAGCGTAGATGTAGCGGCTCATTTTGGGGTTCCACTTTCTCGTCTGGTGGCCGAAATGAACGCCCGCTTCCAGCAGCTGCTTCATTGTGATGACTGCCATATTTGATTCCTCCGTTTTTCCTCCCCGCAGGCGCGTGTTTTCGGCGCTTACGGCGGCACCTTAAAGATTTTGCCGCCACGGAGCGCGTGCCCCGCGGGTGTGAATTTTTACAGCCTTGTTATTTTAGCATAAATTTTTTGCGTATGCAAGCAAATTTACCGCAATTTTTTATATAGCGGCGCGCGCGCACGCAAAAACGCGGCCGCGGCGGGCGTTACTCCCGCGCGCCGGAAGGCCTTTTTACGTAATGCGCCGTGCAGTCGTCTATGCAGAAGCACCCCAGCGTGCCGCTCAGCCAGACGCCCGTGTCGAGGTGTATTTTGTAAAAGTCGTCAACGGTCTCGCCGCGCCTGCCGTCGCGCGCGTAGGCGAGTATCCTGTCCTCGCCGCACACGTAACGCGTGGGAGTATGCCCGAAACACACGCACTTGCCCTCCCGCGGCACCACCTGCGGGCGCATGAAGTTCCTGTCTTCCAGCAAGACAGCTTCGCGCGCGGAGCCGGGCGGCACGAGGCGGTTTTCGCCGTCCAGCGGCAGCCCCGCGTGCACGCAGACGAACTGCTCCTCCTCTATATAAAGCGGCAGCGCCTCCAGCCCGTCCACCTCGTCCCAGCCGAGCAGGCGGCCGTCGCCGGGGAACCACCCGCGCAGCTTTTCCAGGACTTCGTCGAAGTCGGAGGGCGAAGCCTTCATGAGCGCCCAATAATAGGTGAGAAAGGCGTATTCGTGATTGCCGAGGACGCACCTTACGCCCGGCTCGCCGAGCAGGAACCGCAGCAGCCGCACGCTCTGCGCGCCCTTGTCCACGATGTCGCCGCAGACGTACAGCTCGTCCCCGCCGGAAAATTTTATCTCGTCCAGCAGGCGCATGGTAAGCGCATATTCGCCGTGCATATCGGAAATAACGTACCTCATCGCACCCCTCCGCACACATTACAGCACCGCGGGCGGCGCGCAGACAGCGCGCCGCCCGCACAGATTTGCGGAAATCATTTTTTGAATATCGCGCGCACCTTTCTCGGGAGCCAGGTGATCAGCCTGCCTATTTTATAGGACGCGGAATTTTTTATATCTTCGAGCTGCCTTTCCGCCGGGGAATATTCGCTGCGCAGATCGCCGGCGGTCGGCGCGTTCCGCACTTTCTTTTTGTTCGGCCGCGCGGGCCGTGCTCCGCCTCCCGCAAGCCTTTCGTCTATTATGGCGTTCACGTCGTCCACGGTGGCCATTTTATACCACTTTGACCAATCTTTACCGTGCCTGTGGCCGTACCTGCGGTAAACGGCGGCGTCCCTCGCGTTCGGTTCCAATATCTGCAGCACGGCGGTATCTTCGCCCGCGTTGGCGGCAATATATTTAACGACCAACCTGAATCCC
>CALVLW010000002.1 GCA_944341315.1 uncultured Clostridia bacterium | reverse complement strand
CCTTCGGCGGGGCGCAGGTCTACAATCCGCCCGCAGCGTACGCGGCCGTGCTCAGACAGGGCTCGCGCGGGGGCGAGGTAAAGGAGGTGCAGCGCAGGCTCAAAAACTGGGGCTACTATTCGGGCAGTGTCGACGGCATCTACGGCCCCGCCACCGTAAAGGCGGTAAAATACTTCCAGAGCCGCAACGGCCTTTCGGCGGACGGCGTGTGCGGCAAAAAGACTTACGCCGCGCTCGGGATGAACGATTCGGTGCGCGTGCTCGAACAGGGCGATAAGGACGCGCCCGCAAACGGCTCCGATTACACGAGCTCCGACCTTTACCTTCTGGCGCGCTGCATTTACGGCGAGGCTCGCGGCGAAAGTTACACCGGTCAGGTGGCGGTGGGGGCGGTGGTGCTCAACAGGGTGCGCTCGCCGCAGTTTCCCAACACCGTATCCGGCGTGATATATCAGAAGGGCGCGTTCACCGCGGTGGACGACGGGCAGATAAACTTAAAGCCCGACCAGACGGCGCTGAACGCCGCGCAGGACGCCATGAACGGCTGGGATCCTTCTTACGGCAGCCTGTATTACTATAATCCCGCCACCGCCACGAGCAGCTGGATATTTTCGCGCAAGACCGTCACTACGATAGGGCGGCACGTTTTTGCCATATAGGAGGGGGAACATGAACGATAAATTTTCAAGCGGCACGGACAAGGCCGAAAGATTGCAGCGCGGCGGGGAGGCGGAGGCCGCAAGTCCCCGCCGCCGGGCGCCGGGGTTTGCAGGCTGGCTTGCCGCCGTCGTCGTGCTGGGGCTTGCCGTTATCGTGCTGGGCACCATGCTGGCGTTCGGCATAAGAAATTATAACGGCGCTCAGTCGGCGCGGGCAGACGAGGCGGCGCAGTCGCTTTACGAACTCAACGCGCTTACGGACAACCTCGACGCCAACCTGTCCAAGGCGCGCGTGGCGTCTTCCGCGGGCGACAGGGCGCGCATATTCGCCGATATCGCCGTCGAAAGCGAGCTTGCGGAAAGCGCGATAGAACGCCTGCCCGTGGCGGGCGAACTCACCCGCGGCATGACCACGTTCGTGAACAAGGTGGGGCAGAGCGCCCGCGACATGCTCGAAACGGTGGCGGACGGCGGCGAACTTTCGCCCTCGCAGCGCGCTTCGATCGAGTATATGTACGAGTGTAACAAAAAACTGAAAAGCTTTCTTAACGGCGTGTGCGCCGACTGCGACGTAAAGGACGTGCTCGCCGCGCTGGGCGGCAGCGGCAGGCTGTTCGACGACTTCGGCGGTTATACCGATCCGGCGGCGGACGTGCCCAGGGAGATATACGACGGCCCGTTTGCCGAAAATACCGAAGGCGCCTTGGCAAAGGCGCTCGAAGGGGCGGAGGAAATAACGCCCGCCCGCGCCGAAGAGCTGGCAAAAAAGTATTTCCGTGATTACAAGGTAAAGTCCGCAAAGTGCACGGGCGAGGCGGTTTCGGGCAAGCTCGTCTGCTATAACGTAGACGTGCGGACGGAGCGTGGCGACGTGTTCGCGCAGATAACCAAAAAGGGCGGCAAACTTGCCATGTTCGACAGTTACAAGGAATGCCGCGCGGACAATTTTTCGGACGAAAACTGCATAAGGATAGCCGAAAAATTCTTAAACGACGCGGGATATGCCGGAATGAAACCCGTCTGGGTGAGCACGGGCGGCGCGGTGTGCAACCTTAACTTCGTGTGCGAACAGGACGGCGCGGCGGTCTATCCCGACATGATAAAGGTAAAGGTATGCCGCGAGCGCGGCATGGTAACGGGCATAGAGGCGCTGGCATATCTTCTGAACCACACGCAGCGCACGCTGCCCGCGGCAAAGCTTTCCAAGGGTGATATCCTCTCTTCCCTCGGCGGGTACGAGGCGGACAGCATAAGGCTGGCCGTAATACCTTGCAGGGGCGGCGAAAAACTCGCCTACGAATGTTTCATAAGATACGGCGGCAGCGAATATTACGTCTATTTCGACGCCTCTACGGGCACGGAGTGCGGCATATTCACCGTCGTGAACACCGCGCAGGGCAGGAATCTTTTGTGAGCTTGTCCGCTGCGGCAAAAAACTTGCCGAATTGCGTTTCGGCGTAAGGGGGCTTATAATCCTGCTCGCGGTTGCCGCGGCGGCGGTGCTTCTGCCCGTCGCGCTCATACTGATATTATAATTATAAAAAAATAAGGGCGGGCGCCCGCGCAATGCGCGGGCGCCCGCCCGTCCGTTACCGTACGGACGCGGCTTATTTAAGGCAAAGCCCGTTTTCGTCGGCGTCCAGCGTTATGGTGCTGCCCGATTCGGGATCGTTCCGGATTATATACCGCGCTATCGGCGTTTCGGCGTATTTCTGGATAAAGCGCTTTAACGGGCGCGCGCCGAACACGTTGTCGTAGCCGTTGTCTGCGATATATTCCCGTGCCTTTTGCGTTACTTCAAGCACAAGCCCTTCGGCTTTTAGCCTGTCGGCAAGCCGCTTTAACTGCATGTCGGCAATGCCGCCGATATTTTCGCGCGTGAGCGGGCGGAACATTATTATTTCGTCCAGCCTGTTCAAAAATTCGGGGCGGAACGCCTGCCTGAGTACGGCGTTCACCCTGTCGCGGGCGGCCTTGCTTATTTCGCCGCCCTCGATGCCCTCTATTATGTCGTTCGCGCCGAGGTTGGAGGTGAGTATGATTATCGTGTTCTTAAAGTCCACCGTGCGCCCCTGCGAGTCGGTTATCCTGCCGTCGTCGAGTATCTGCAGCAGGATATTGAACACGTCGGGGTGCGCCTTTTCTATCTCGTCGAACAGCACTATGGAATAGGGCTTTCTGCGCACCGCCTCGGTTAGCGTGCCGCCCTCTTCGTAGCCGACGTATCCCGGAGGCGCGCCCACCAGCCTGCTCACGGAAAACTTTTCCATATATTCGCTCATGTCTATGCGCACGATGTTCTTTTCGTCGTCGAACAGGTTTTCTGCCAGCGCCCTGGCAAGCTCCGTCTTGCCCACGCCCGTGGGGCCGAGGAACAAAAACGAACCTATCGGCCTGTTGGGGTCGGATATGCCCGCGCGCGAACGCAGTATCGCGTCGGAGACCTTTTCCACCGCCTCGTCCTGGCCGACGACGCGCCTGTGCAGGTCTTCGGGCAGGTGCAGTATCTTTTCGCGCTCGCCCTCTTTAAGGCGCGCCACGGGTATGCCCGTCCAGCGCGAGATTATCTGGTTTATCTGCTCTTCGGTAACTTCGTCCTGCAGGATGTCGCCCTTGCGCTTTGCGTTCTGCGCTTTTGCCTCTTCCAGCTTCTTTTCCAGGGCGGGCAGCTCGCCGTAACGCAGCCGCGCCGCGCGTTCCAGGTCGCCGCCGTTGGTGGCAGAATCTATTTCCGCCTTTAAGGCGTCGGTCTTTTCTTTAAGTTCCTTTTCGGCCTGTATCGCCTGCTTTTCGTCCTGCCACTTGGCTTTCATCTCGTCGAAGCGCGATTTGTATTCGGCAAGCTCCTTTTTCAAAGCTTCCAGCCGCGCGGCGGAAACGTTGTCCTTTTCCTTTGAAAGCGCCTTTTCTTCGACTTCCAGCTGCAATATCCTGCGGTTAAGGTCGTCCATGTCGGAGGGCATGGAATCTATTTCCGTGCGCACCATCGCCGCCGCCTCGTCCACGAGGTCGATGGCTTTGTCGGGCAGAAAACGATCGGTGATATAGCGGTTGGAAAGGGTGGCGGCTGCCACGAGCGCGTCGTCGTGTATGCGCACGCCGTGGAATATCTCGAACCGCTCTTTAAGCCCGCGCAGGATGGATATCGTGTCCTCGACGGTGGGTTCGCCCACCATGACGGGCTGGAAACGCCTGGCAAGCGCCGCGTCCTTTTCTATATACCTGCGGTATTCGTCCAGCGTGGTCGCGCCTATGCAGTGCAGTTCGCCGCGCGCCAGCATGGGCTTTAACAGGTTGCCGGCGTCCATGGCGCCGTCCGTCTTGCCCGCGCCCACTACGGTGTGCAGTTCGTCTATGAACAGCAGAATGCCGCCCTCGCTCTTTTTTACTTCCTGCAACACGGCTTTAAGCCGCTCTTCGAATTCGCCGCGGTACTTCGCGCCCGCAACGAGCGCGCCCATATCCAGCGAAAACAGCGTTTTGTTTTTAAGTCCCTCGGGCACGTCGCCCTTTACTATGCGCTGCGCCAGCCCCTCGGCTATCGCCGTCTTGCCCACGCCGGGCTCGGCTATAAGCACGGGGTTGATCTTTGTCTTGCGCGAAAGTGTGCGGATGACGTTCCTTATCTCTTCGTCGCGGCCTATCACCGGTTCCAGCCTGTGCTTTTTTGCCGCGGCGGTAAGGTCGGTGCCGTATTTTTCCAGCGCCTCGTAGGTGTCTTCGGGATTGTCGGTCTTGACGTTCGTGTTGCCGCGCACCTCCTTCAGCCCCAGCAGGAACCCGTTTTTGTTGACGCCGAAGCGCGCAAACAGCTTTGCGCACGTCCCGTCGTTTTCGTCCAGCAGCGCAAGAAAGACGTGCTCCACCGAAACGTAGTCGTCCTTCATGCTCTCCGCCGTCTTTTCGGCGTTGGAAAACACCCTGTTCGCCGCGGGCGAAAGGAAGAGCTCCCCGCGGGAAGAGCTCCTCGGTAGTTTTTCTATCTCTTCGAGCGCCGCGCTTTTCAGTCCTGCGGGATCTGCGCCGCGGCGGGAGAGGATGCGGTATATTATGCCGTCTTCGCCGAGCAGCGAATGCAGTATGTGCACGGGCGTTATCTCCGTGTTGCCGTATTCGTCCGCCAGGTTTTTGCAGTCGTTTATCGCGCGTATGCTGTTCTGTGTAAAACGGTTGACGTTCATGTTTTTTCGCCTCCCTGAATAATTCTCTTGCTTATTTATAACGCATTTTACGCATAGTTAAACAGCCGGCTTTGCGGCGCGTCCGTCGTTTTTACACGAATATTACAACATCGTGCAGGGTTTTTTACATGCGCAGGGTATAATTATAAGGTGACATCGGCACGGAGGTAAACGCTGCGTGATAGAGATAAAGGAGCTCAAAAAAACGTACGGGACGAAGGCGGCGCGGACGGCGGCGCTTAACGGCGTAAGTCTTACCCTGCCGGACAGGGGCATGGTCTTTATCTTGGGCAGGTCGGGCTGCGGCAAGACCACCCTTCTGAATATGCTCGGCGCGATGGACGCCTTCGACGGCGGCGAGATAATCGTGGACGGCAGAAAACTTTCTTCGCTTTCGCAAAAGGAGCGCGACGCTTACCGCAACACGTACGTCGGGTTCGTCTTTCAGGAATACAACCTCATCGAAGATTTCACGGTGGAGCAGAACGTTGCCGTCGCGCAGGAGCTGCAGCGCAGGGAGCCGGACGGGGAGCAGACGGAGCGGCTGCTTGCGGAGCTGGGGCTCGGGGGCACGGCGGACAGAAAGGTAACGGAGCTTTCCGGCGGGCAGCGCCAGCGCGTGGCCATCGCGCGCGCCCTTATAAAGCGGCCCCGCCTGCTGCTGTGCGACGAACCCACGGGCGCGATGGACAACGCTTCCGGCGAAGAGCTGATGGGGCTGCTCAAAGCCGTTTCCGCAGACAGGCTGGTAGTGGTGGTGACGCACGACAGGGAGCTTGCGCGGGAGCACGGCGACAGGATAATAGAACTTAAAGACGGCAGGTCGGTCGCCGACAGCGCTCCGCTGTCCGCGGGGGCGCCCGGGCGCGGATTTTCGCTCACGTTTGCAAAGCTCGGCCTGCGCAGCGCGGTAAGGCTGGGCGTGCGCACGGCGCTTAAAAAGCCCGTCCGCCTTACCCTTTCGGTGCTGCTGCTCGGGGTCGCCACGTTCGTTCTGGGCGTGGCTGGGATAATGGCGTCCTTTTCCTTCGACCTGCAGGTCGCGCGCACTATACTTCGCACGGGCAGGGATTACAACGTTATAACGGCGCGCTACGTTTACGCAAACGGCGAAGAGCCGGCGATGAACGGCAGCGGCGCACTTGCCGCCGCGTATTCCTCGGCTTACTCGCTGCCCGTGCTGCCGGCGGTTGCCGCCCGCACGGATGCGGACGTTTATTACGGCGAGCTCAGCTTCCGCGGCGCCGTCTGCGGAACGGAGGAGGGCACGCGCGAGGGGTACGTTTTCCGCAACGATATGTACTTCAACTGCTACGTCCCGCTCGACGCCAGCGCCCTTGCGGACTTCGGTTTCAGGCTGGAAGGCGAGCTGCCGGAGGGCGACGAGATAGTTATAACGCAGTATAATTACCGCATATTCGCCGAAAACGGGCTGAACGAAAACGGCGAACGGATAAAGATAAGCAGTCCCGCCGATCTTGCGGGCAGGAGCATCGCCGTGGGCGGAGAGGAGCGCGACGGCGCTTTCGTAAAGACGGGCGAGCTTAAAATAAGCGGCGTGATAACTTCGCTCGACATCGACGACGGGTGGTTTTACGAAAAATATTTCGCGGAGTTAAGGAACGGCGGCAGCGGCGACGTTTACAGGGAGGGATTCGACTTTATGCAGAACGATTATATCGCCTGCGCGTGCTTCGTTTCGCCCGAAAAGTTTGCCTCGCTCGCCGCCGCCAACGCCGATTTTTCATCTGCGACCGGCCTCGTGCGGGCGGATTGGGAGGAGGCGGACGAGGAACCGCCCGTCGGCCTGGAAAGCAGGAAATACGTGCTGCAGGAGGGCATGCGTCCGGGCAGCCGCTGCAACGAGGTGATGGTGGCCGCGCCCGGCAGATCGGCCGTCCCCGTGCAGACGGAGCTGTTCGGCGGCAAAGAGGCTCTCGCGCGCGGCGAAGCCGCCCTCGGGATATTCGAGCTGTTCTCGCTGATAGCCGACTCGGACGTGCCTCTTTCCGCCGCCGACGCGGAAACTTACGGCTGCGTAACGCTGTACGAATACGTAAGCGACGTTTTTTACTCGCGGGAGAACCTGCTCGCCGCCGCGGAAAAACTCACCGGCCTTGTAGGAGAGGAGGCGGAGCGGACGGCGGATATCTACGGCGATATGCTGCGGGAGTGCGAATATTGCCTCCGCACCGCGGAGGGCGGGCTTGCCGAAGTCGCGCGCGAATGTTACGCCGCAGTCGCGCCGGTGGTGGAAAAGTACGCCGCGGGGCTCACCTTTACCGCGGACAACGCAAGTTCGCTCCCGCTCGGGCTTAAAGTCGCGGGCGTGGCGTTCGTTGCGGCGGCGGAGGAAGACGTCGGCTACGAGGTCTACCGGGATTATACAGACGGCGGCGTTCTGGTCGTGAACGAAGAGGACGCCGAATATATGACGGGCGGCGCGTTCGGGAACGAATACGACTTTATGTTTTCGCCCATGCCGCAGACCGCGCGCGGAGTGCGTGCGCTGTTCGCCGAGGGCGGCGAGCGGACGGAGGGGACGCACTTCGGCATGGCGGAGTACGAAAGCTCCGCCGTGGAAAGTTACAGGTCCGCCGCGGCGGGCAACGCCTCCATGGCGGCCGTTCTGGGCGGCGTAATGGCGCTGGTGTCGCTGCTGGTCATCTTCGATCTGATAGGCAACGGCGTTATAATCAGGCAAAAGGACATGCAGGTGCTGCGCAACCTCGGCGCGGGCGTGGCGGAAAACAGAAAGATATTTTACGTGGAGAGCGTTATCGTCGTCGTTGCGGCCACGGTGCTCTGCACGGCGCTTATCGCGGCGGGCGTGGCGCTTATAAACGCGCTGTACGCGCGCATGTTGTTCGCCCGACTCGCCTGCATAACCTTCGAATGGTGGGCGCCGCTGTTCGTGCTCGCGTTCGGCGTGGTTTCCGCGGCGGCGGCAACGTGGACGGCGCTCCGCTTCAAGCTGCGGCGCAAATGAACGGGCAGCCGCAAAAATTTAACGCTTACGCCCTTCAGCCGCTTTACTTTGCCGTGCAACGGTGCTATAATGCGTGCCTGTAAACAAGTTTTTTCAAAGGCGCGCAATGAACACCGATCTCACCCGGGGCAAACCCTTCAAAGTGCTGCTCGTATATATCCTGCCGCTGTTCGGCAGCGCGGTATTCCAGCAGCTTTATACCCTTGCGGACACCGTAATAGCCGGCAAATTCGCCGGGCCCACCGCGCTCACGGCGATAGGCGCGTCCAATTCGATAGTAAACATCCTCATGGCGGTGGCGCTGGGCGCAAACGCGGGCTGCGCGGTGCTCGTTTCCCGCCTGTTCGGCGCAAAAAACGCCGCGGGCGTAAAGACCGCGGTCTTTACGGGGCTGATCGCCTTTTCGGCGCTCTCCGTGGCGCTGCTCGCCGCCGGCGTGCTCAGCTGCAGGCCGCTGCTCGCGGCGCTCAAGACTCCCGCCGGCGCGTTGGAAGAGAGCGTTACTTACCTGAACATATACTATTTCGGCCTGCCGTTTTTGATACTCTATAACCTCGGCACGGGCATATTTTCGGCGCTGGGCGACAGCCGCACGCCCTTTATATTCCTCGTGATATCCTCCGTAAGCAACATAGTGCTCGACCTCGTAATGGTGCGGCCGTGGGGCGTTGCGGGCGTGGCGTGGGCCACGTTCATCGCGCAGGGCGCGTCGTGCGCGCTCACGATAGCGTTCGTGCTGCTCCGCCTTAAAAAGATGCCCTCGGAAAAGGCAAGGGCGTTCGTGCCCTCCGTGTTAAAGACGCTCGTCCTGCTCGCGCTGCCCGTAATGCTGCAGAACAGCTTCGTTTCGGTGGGCAACCTGGTGATACAGATACGCATCAACGAGCTTGCCAACGCGGGCGGCATGGGCATCACCGACGGCTTTACCGCGGGCATAAAGCTGATAGTCTTTTGCACCACCTGTTTCTGCACCTGCGCCACGGGATTGACGAACTTCGTTTCGCAGTGTTACGGCGCGGGCAAGTACGAACGCATAAAGCAGGGTTTTGCGGCGGCGCTCGTCATCTCCACGGCGCTCACGGCGGTGTTCGTGGCGGGCACGCTGATATTCGCCGAACCGCTCGTAGGGCTGTTCATGTCGGCGGACGGCGACCTGGAGCTTGCCGTAAGCAGCGGCGTGCAGTACGTAACCATCGTGGCGCCCTTCTATTTCGTGGTAAACGTAAAGGTGGTGGCGGACGACGCGGTGCGCGGCGCAGGCGGCAACGTGGGCTTTACCGTCAGCACTTTTTCCGATCTGATACTGCGCGTGGCGTTCGTCTTTCTGCTCACGGGGCCGCTCGGGTTTGCGGGCGTCGGCTGGGCGTGGGCGATAGGCTGGACGCTCGGCACGGGCGTCGCGCTGGCGTTCTACTTCAATATCCCCTGCCTTAAAAAACTGCGCAAAGAAAAAAGATCTCACCGCACGCTGGCGCGCGAATACGGCAAAAATTCATAAGATCGCGCGCCTGCGGCGGCAAAAAACCCTCCCGTTTTTGCGGGAGGGTTTTTCAACAGATACGGCAATATGCCGCAGTCATTGCATATTTTGACCGCAGCGGCAGCCCGCGAGCGGCTTGGAAAAAACGTTGCAGTCCAGCTCTTCGCACGTTTCGTCCGTCAGTTCGTAGCCGCAGGCGGCAAAAAAATCGGCGGCGTCTGCGGGCGGCAGGGCGTAAACGTTTTCCGCGCCCGCCTCTTTAAGCCTCATCTCGGCGGTGCCCAGCAAAAACCTGCCCAGCCCGCGCCTGCGCTTTGCCGTTACGATATATATCTCGCGTATGTCGCCCCAGCCGTCCTTAAAGTTCCACTCGTTGCCCGGGGTGTCCTGCTGATATATGCAGAACCCGCAGGGCACGCCGTCCTCTTCTATCATATCGGCGCGCAGCAGTCCGGCGATAAGGTCGGGCAGCACGTATTCGCGCACGAGGTGTTCCGCGTCCTCGTCGCAGCCCAGCTCGTCGTAATAGTCGGCGAACATCTTGCCGAAGACTTCGGCATATCTGTCGTTAAGCGGAAAAACTCTTATCATGCCCTGCTCCTTAATGCGGTATGTAAAAAAAGCGGCGGGACGAAAGCCCGCCGCAACACGTCTGATCTGCAAAAGTTACTCGGCGGCGTAAACGGAGACCTGCTTGCCGTCTTTGCCTACCCTTTCGAACTTAACGGTGCCGTCGATGAGCGCGAACAGCGTGTCGTCTTTGCCCAGGCCCACGTTGTTGCCGGGGCGGAACTTGGTGCCGCGCTGCCTTACGAGTATGTTGCCCGCAAGCACGAACTGACCGTCCGCGCGCTTTACGCCCAGGCGCTTGGCTTCGCTGTCCCTGCCGTTGTGGGAAGAGCCGGTACCTTTTTTATGAGCGAATAAATTAAGAAATAACATGGCTTATATCCTCCCGTGGTCACTCTGCCTTGGCTTCGGCGTTTTCCGCCTTTTTAGCCGTCTTCTTCGCGGTCTTCTTTGCCGCGCTGCCTATCGCAAGCACTTTCACTTCGGTAAAGGGCTGCCTGTGTCCCTGCTTTTTGCGCTCGTTCTTTTTGGCCTTGTACTTGAACACGATAATCTTTTTGGCCTTGCCCTGCGTAAGAACGGTGGCGGTCACTTTTGCGTTCGCGACTTCGTCGCCCAGCTTTATGCCGCTCTCGTCTGCAAGCATAACTACCGGGAACTCCACGGTGTCGCCAACGTTTGCGTTCAGCTTTTCAAGCTTTAAGGTGTCGCCTTCGCTTACCCTGTACTGCTTGCTGCCGTTTTCGAAAATAGCGTACATTTTTTTATTGCCTCCTTGGCACGTCTCGCCGGGATTGCACGCACAAAATGCGGTGCGGGCGGCCCATTAAAGATTTTGGGCGCTTAAAAAAGAGCCCGTCCCGAGCGGCTCGTTGATTAATTTATCACACCCGCGCGCATAAGTCAAGCGTTTTTGCGTGCGCGCGGCCATAAAAATATAGCACAAATCGCCGCGCGGCGGCGGCAAACGATTGCAAACGGCGGGCGTTTGTGATATCATAGCTGTTGTGCAAAGGGCACGCGAAGGTAAACTTATGAAAGACGAAAAAGAGCCCTCCTCCGGCGGGGGCAAAAAGGGCATACTTTACCGGCTGGTGTTAAAGATTTGCCGCGGCAACCAAAGGCTTGCCGAAATATTGCGCTTTTGCATAGTCGGCGGAGTGGCAACGGTGGTGGACTTCGTGGTGATGGGCGTAACTCTCTATTGCTTCGATCCTTCGCTCTACCCCGGGTTTTTCAACGTGTTTTACGGCGGCGGCACGCCCACGGTGCTCGCCTCTTGCGTGGGCACGGGGCTGGGCTTTACGGCGGGGCTGGCGGTCAATTACGTGCTCTCCGTGCTGTTCGTGTTCGACGAAAAGGGCAATTCCAGGACGTTTACCGGCTTTGTGGAGTTCGCGCTTTTAAGCGCCGGCGGGCTGGCGATAAACGTGCTCGGGATGTATCTGTTCGTCGATCTCGCGCGCTGGAACGAATGGGTTATCAAGATACTTCTTACGCTCGTCGTGCTCGTATATAATTACCTTACGCGCAAATTCATCGTCTTCCGCAAACGCAAGGGGGAGGCAAAGGAAAATAAAGAGGCCGGAGACGGCGGCAACGCATGAACGGGAGGGCGCGCGCCCTCCTTTTTGCATAACTTTTCTCCCGCGGGGCATACTTAAACGGGAGGTAAGCCATGAGCAAAACCAAGAGCGATAAAGAGATACTTGCGGAAGTTTACCGCAACGCGCAGCTTGCGCTGGAGTCCATTTCGGACATTCTGCCCGAAACGGAGGACGAGGCCGTGCGCGAAGAGATGCTGCGCGAGCACGAGGAATACGAAAAGATAAGCGGCAGGGCGGCGCAGCTTGCCGGGCTGCACGGCGTGCAGCTCAAAGAGCCCAATCCGATAAAAAAGGCGATGATGTGGTCGGCAATAAAGATGAACACGGCAACGGACGGTTCGGGGCGGCATATAGCCGGCTTGATGATCCGCGGCACGGTGACGGGCATAACCTCGCTCAGGACTACGCTGGCAGAAAGTTCGCCCGATACGGACGGCGAGGTGCGCAAACTTCTTGCCGAGCTCATCGAGCTGGAAGAGGGGTTCGAAGAAAAGCTTAAAAGCTATCTGTAAAAGGCGGCTCGCCGCCTTTTTTTGCGGGCGGATCGCCGACATCGGTGTCGCATGGCGCAAGCCAATCGTTTGTGTTTCTGCCCGGGAGGCGGCCTCGCAAAAACAGTTGCGTCGTATAAGTGCAAACCGCTTGGCCGGCTCGGTGGCAAGATATGCCACAATCAAAGCAAGAACATCTCCAAATTTCAGGTCGCGTAAAGCGTAAATGGCCGTGTTGTGGAACACGGTGAAGCTATATTAAAAAAGCCTTGCAGCGGCTTATTACGTAAAAAGTTTACCGTTTTGCGTGAGAATTGCGGGGGAATATGATATAATGGTAAAAAGATATGTCGGGGGTGAAGGTATGATCTGCGTAACGGGAGATACGCACGGGCGGCTCGACTGTGCAAAGCTGCGCGTATTTGCGGACGGTAACCCGCAGCTTACGAAGAACGACTATGTAATAATCGCGGGCGATTTCGGCGGCGTGTGGTCGGAAAAGACCTTGGACGACGACCTGGATATTTACGAAAAATTACCGTTTTCCGTGCTGTTTGTAGACGGCAACCACGAAAATTTCGCTCTGCTCGATTCTTATCCCGTGAGCGAATGGCACGGCGGAAAGGCGCATATTATAAAACCGCATATAATCCATTTAATGCGCGGGCAGGTGTTTGAAATAGAGGGCAATACCGTCTTCACATTCGGCGGCGCCACGAGCATAGATAAGTACAGACGGCAGGAAGGTATTTCATGGTGGCGGGAGGAGATGCCGTCGTTTAAGGAGCTGGACGAGGGCATTGCGAACTTAAAGAGATACCGTAACGAAGTCGATTACATAATAACCCATTCCTGCGGAGAACGGGCGCTTATGTATCCGCCGCTGCGCACGCGCGCCGTGCAGTACGGACGCTATCCGGAAAATCAGATGCTCAGCTATTTCGAAGATATAGCGGACTATAAAAAATGGTACTTCGGGCACTTCCACACGGACGGAAAACTCAATGACAAAATGCGTGTTTTATATCACGACGTTGTGCCGCTGGGGGAGTAAAAGAGCGCCGTATATGGCACGGATAACCGCTATGAAGATATTATTTCTCGATATTGACGGCGTGCTCAATTCGCGCGAGTACGACCGTAAAAGAAATTGGAACGAGCAGACGGATATAGACGAAACGCGCCTGCCTTTGGTCAAAGAAATTGTAGACAGGACGGGCGCGGATATCGTGCTCATATCCACATGGCGCAGCCATTGGAACGGAGAAGAGAGCCTCTGCGACGAGGACGGAAAGTATATAAACCGCCTGTTTGCAAAGTACGGGCTGAGCATATACGATAAGACTCCGGATTTAGGGCTGCTCTCCAAGCGCAAAGACGAGGTAAAGGCCTGGCTCGCCGAACACGCGGGCGAAATTGAGCGTTTTGCGATCCTGGACGATTACTGTTTCGGCTGGGATGACTTGTCCGATTTTTACGTTCATACCGATCCTGATTACGGCTTAGGGCTTGAAGAGGAGCACGTGGCAAAAGCCGTATCGCTTTTGAACGGTTGAGGGCGAAAGCGCGGCCGCGCCGCGTCTTCTTGTGCTCGTTAAAATCGTTCGATAATAAAAATGATCCGAACGCCTTTCAGTAAAGAAGCCCGGATCATTCCAAATTTGGCTGGGGCGAAGTGATTTGAACACCCGAATGACGGAGTCAGAGGAAAATCTTGTTCTGCAAAAATGCCGCATTTTGAAGCATTTTAAGCCAAAAATGACCGATTTTTGCCCATTTTGCTGAAATGCTTTTCCCCAATCTTCCCCAAATTGACACTTTTCCCTCGGTAAAATACATTTACGCCGAGGGTTTTATTTTGAATTTTGTCGACAATGGCAGCTTTTTCAAAGTGCGGCTTATCAATACTATGCTATTTCGCAAATTTTAATATTGACAAAAATTGCGAAATGAGATATACTGATTGTGAGGTGCCTTTATGAAACTTATTGAAAGAACTTCCTATCTTGAACAGCTCAAAAATGTGATGGGGACGCCCGATATAAAGGTTATAACGGGCGTGCGTCGTTCGGGCAAGTCCAAACTTATGGACGCCTTTATCGAGCATATCGAAAAGACGGTTGAAAATAAGAATATCATCAGGGTAAAGCTCAACCTTAAAAAGTTTGAGTCGCTCAAAAACGGCGACAGCCTCTATAAATTTATAGACGAGAACTTCGTTGAAGGCACGCCCAACTTTCTATTCATCGACGAAGTGCAACTGTGCGACGGCTTTGAAACGGTTGTAAACAGCCTTTACGAAGAAGAGAGATTTGATATTTACCTCACCGGCTCAAACGCCTTTTTGCTTTCAAGTGACCTTGCCACACTCTTTGGCGGGCGCGTGTTTGAGATAAGTATGTTCCCCTTTTCGTTCAGGGAATACCTGCAATACTTTCCGCAGAATGACATTAACGCCGCTTTTGACAATTATGTAGTTCAGGGCGGCATGGCGGGTTCGTACCTATACAAAAATCAGGCGGATACGCGCAAATACCTGAACGGAATTGTGCGCACCACTATCACCAAAGATATTGTCAAAAAGTTTAAAATTGAGAACGAGCCGCTGCTGAACATGATTGTAGATTTCCTTATGGACAACGTTGGCAGCAAGACTTCGGTGCGCAATATTGCAAACAGCCTGACATCCAACACATATAAGACAAACGACAAGACGTGCGGCACATATCTCGACTATCTGTGTAAGAGCTTTCTATTTTACCCATTCGGAAGATATGATGTTAAGGGCAAACGGTATCTCGAATCGGATAAGAAGTACTATGTTGCAGACCTTTCGCTCCGCTATGCGACGATAGGCACAAAGAACGCCGATTACGGTCACCTGTATGAAAATATCGTTGCGATAGAATTGTTGCGGCGCGGATATGAAGTCTATGTGGGACAGCTCGGCGCGAAAGAGGTGGACTTTGTCGCAATAAAAGAGGGCGTAAAAACCTACATTCAGGTCTGCGACGATATTTCGCGCGAGGAGACATTAAAGCGCGAAGTTGCACCGCTGCTCTCTATAAGGGACGCATATCCCAAGCTGATAATCGCGCGGACAAAGCACCCTGAAAGTCAGGTGGAGGGTATAAGAATTATCGATATAGCGGGGTGGCTGTTGAGTTCGCAAAATTTATAAATTTTAAAATTTGCGAAATGAATGGCGCAATACAATCTTTTGAGTGAACTTAACAAATCACAAAAACCCCGGCGGCGGGCAGGAATTTTATTCCTGCCCGCCGCTATTTTATATTCGGATTTTTATTCTTCAAAAATTTGGATGAAGACTTTTTGTTGTTTGGGGGAGAGTTTGCGGAAAAGTTGCAACATTTGGCGCTCGGCGTCGGTCAGCTCCCCCTCTTTGGTTATCGTTGTCGATTGAGATAGCACATATACCCTTCGTTTAGCGAAATATTTTTTCCTCTACCCCCAAAAGGTCGTAGATGCTCACCTCGTATATTTCAGCAAGCTGTATTAAAAGCTCATAGCACGGGCGCGAAATATCGTTTTCCCAATCACTAATATTCGATTGATGAATGCCCAACAGCTCTGAAACTTGTTTTTGCGATAGTCCCTTCTGTTTGCGGCATTCTTTAAAAAATTTACCGAACTGCATTTGCCTAATTTTAGCAAAAATGTGCAACACACATTGACAAATATGTGCAACGCACATATAATTATGTATGTGAGTATCAACCAATCAATGGAATTGCAAACATTTTGAAGGAGCTGTGCGGAAACAATGTCTACGAACGTATCAAAAGAAAAGCGCGAAAAATTAATCTCCGAGATTAAAGCAATAAAGTCGTATATCGCCGCCGTTCCGCAGGATAAAAATACCAAGCAGCTCCTCGCCTATATTGCGGACATTGAAAAGGACATTAAGGGCAAAAAGTACGGACTTGTATTTGAAGAACACCGTGAGGCGATTGATGAGATTTTGGAGGAACACACACCCGTTCTCACTGAAGAAAAGGACTTATTCATTGATAACGGCGGGCAGATGAACTTTCTGATTGAAGGTGATAATCTTGCCGCACTGCAACTCCTTGAAAAGACGAATAAAGGTAAAATTGACCTTATCTATATTGATCCTCCGTACAATACAGGCAATAAAGATTTTATATATGATGATACATTTGTAGATTCGAGCGACCTGTTCGCACATAGCAAATGGCTTTCATTCATGTCAAACAGACTAAAATATGCATGTAAGCTGCTCTCTGATGGCGGACTAATCTATATTTCTATTA
>CALVLW010000001.1 GCA_944341315.1 uncultured Clostridia bacterium | reverse complement strand
TTTGGTCGGGGAAATCAAAGGTATGTTCCTAGTCGCTTATAAGCGAATTTAAGCGCGGATACGAACTTACGATGGCGGCATTAAAATATGATATGGAGGGTTGAATGTTCAAAGAATATCCCGACGTAGTGAGCGTCGAACAGTTGATGGAAATGTTGCAGATCGGACAATCGCTTGCGTATCGCCTTTTGCGAAGCGGCGCAATTCATGCAAAAAGAGTCGGGCGAAAATATATCATCGCAAAGGTCAACGTAATCGAGTTTGTCTGCGGTATTTGTAAGGAGGCGGCGTAATGAAGGGGCGGCTCGTCGTAAAAAACAGAAAATATTATGTCGTCATCTCCTATCAGGACGAAAGCGGTAAGAGCAAACAAAAATGGGTTGCTACGGGGTTGAACGAGAAGAACAACAAGCGCGCCGCAATGGATATGCTGCGGACAATCGAAACAAAATTTGCGAACGGAACGCTCGGTGCAAACTCACTGCAATCACCAATTAGTCCGGCGAAACAAGCAGAGCAACAGGATGATGTTTTCTCGAATGATAGTCCGCTCTTTTCGGATTACCTCTATGAGTGGTTGCAGATCGCAAAGACGAATATACAGGTAACTACATATTCGGTCTATAAACACAGAGTCGAATACATTGCCGCTTATTTCGCGGAAAAGCGCACTCGATTAAAAGACTTGAAACCCAAAGATATTCAGGAATTTTATACCTATATGCAGCAGAACGGGAAAAGCGTACAAGAGGCTCATCATTGCCATACCGTTTTGCACAGAGCTTTGGAAGTGGCATATCGGAGCGATTATATCCTGACCAATCCCGCTGATAAAGTAGAGCGTCCAAAATCTCCGAAGTTCAAAGCCAAATTTTATACGGCGGAACAGATGCTGACGCTCTTTCAGAAATTGCAAGGCGATCCTTACGAATACATTTATAAATTGACTGCCATATACGGCTTGCGGAGAAGTGAAGTATGCGGTTTGCGTTGGAGCGCGATCAATTTTGAAAATGATACGATAACGCTTGACCATGCCGTAGTGCAATGCGAAGTTGACGGAAAGAGAGTTTTGGTTACGAAAGACAAAATGAAAAACCAATCGAGCATGCGCACTTTGCCGCTGTTGCCCGCCGTAAAAGATATTCTGCTTAATTTGAAAAGAGAGCAGCAAGAGCGCGCCGAAAAATATGGTCAATACTATAATCGGCAGTACCGAGATTATATTTGTGTGGATGAAGTAGGCAAACTTATCCGCCCCGATACCCTGACGACGCATTTCAAATCATTCCTTGTGCGGAACAATCTTCCCGTCATTCGTTTTCACGAATTGCGGCACAGTTGTGCAAGCATTCTGATCGCAAGCGGTGTCAGCATGAAGGCGGTACAGGAATGGCTTGGACACAGTACATTCTCCACCACGGCGGACATTTACAGCCATTTGAATTTCTCGTCAAAGCTCGGCATTGCCGATACACTTTCGGACATTCTCGCGGGAAATACAACGCTTAAAAGGCAAACTGCGCACGATACGATAGAAACTATGCAGAAAATATTTTCGACGGCGGAAATAGAAAAGCCTGCAAACGAAAACCATTTGCAGACTTTTGAGGTTTTGGATGAGAACGACGATTCCGTTGAGGGAAATGCAGCAGCGAAAGTTTCGCAAGACACCTTGCCCGATGATGCCGACGATTTATCGGTATTCAAAAAAGCGAAAGAAAAAATGTCGCGGCTCGGCATGGAAACGCTTGACGAATATTTTGAATATCTCGACTTTCAGGAACGCCTGCAAAAGCGCCGTGATAAGTCAAAGGATATGGAGATGTAAATGGATTATTTGAGATGTTCTTTATTAATCCATTTTGTTTCTTTAGGTTTAATAAGCAAAACATCTATATTCCCGCCTACAGTTTCGATTACATTTTTAAATTTCATTGTATTGATTGTTGTTAGCACTGAATAACGCGCAAAGTCAACGGCGTCTTGCAATGTAAAATAGTTCCATAATACTTCTTCTTGAGGCAAATCCCTATAAGTGCCATCATCTTCTTTTATGGCAACATTTTTAAATAAACGTAGTAAGGTGGTAGTCTCACCATCCCAAATAGCTCCTTGATTATTGCAGTCGATGTGTTGGATAGTTTTAGTTGCAAGTTGAACTTTATATAATTTTTGTTCAGAAATTTTTTCTTCGGAAGATTTTGTATAGCCTGCAACAATGAAATTCGTGTTTAGATTTGAGCCTGCAATTTCTGAAAAGAAATCTATTAACTTTTGTGGAATATCATCGACCGACGTAGATGACTCTATTTTTGATTGAATAAAATTTTGAATAAACCCAGCTATAGGTTTATTGAGTACAGTCGCATCCCCACAAGTTGATATCCCTGCGCCATTAGGGCATATAAAGGTTTTATCTGTAGTATTTGATGTGTGAATACCCACTTTAATAATAGTTTTTCCTTCTTGTTCGCTCGTATTTGTAAATGTAACTTTTCTATCGCTTGCTAACACAATACCTTCAACGACATGTACAGCAATTATAAATGACATCAACTATTTCTCCTTTGTTATTTAATACCGAAAAGAGCACCTTCCTAATGTCGAAGAAGGCGCTCTTGGCGGAAGGTGAGGGATTCGAACCCCCGGACCCTTGCAGGTCTCCAGTTTTCAAGACTGGTGCCATCGACCTCTCTGCCAACCTTCCGTATCGAAATTGCCGAAAAATCGACAATTTTTTATTCAGTTCTGCGTTTCTACAAGTTTTGACCGCTTGATTTGCAATTTGTAGAAAAGTTTGTAGAATTTACGGCGTTTATGGACAGTTTGTAGCAAAACCGACTTGCAAATCGACCGCTTTGACGGTAAAAATTTTACCACAAGATATGGGATAAAATCAACCGCTTTCGGGGCAAATCTGCTGAAGTACCGTTTTCTTTGTAGAAACGAGGGGCGCGTTTAGACCGCTTGATTTCAAGCGCATTTCAAGACCGCCGCAATCGACCACTCTGCCATCTCTCCGAATCTGTTTTAACGAAAACCGTTACACGGTTTGACGCGATGCGGCGCTTGCGCGCAGCGATCGCTATTCCGTCGCGCGGCGCGCTCCTTACAAGACCGCCGCGATAAACCGCTTAAATATTTTAGCAAACGCGGAAAAATTTGTCAATGTTTCCCGTGCAGATATCGCACAAAACGGGCGCCCGCGTGAATAAAATCCGCCCGCCGCGGCAACAAATTATGCGGAGGTGTTTATGACTGAAAATCTTACGGCAAAAGAACTGACGATGCTTTCGCAGGCGCTGACCTGCGAGGGCCTTATCTGCAAAAAGGCGAGGATGTATTCCAACACTCTGACCGATCCCGCGCTTGCCGAGTGCATGGCGGGCATTGCGGACGCACACGAAAAGCGCTTTGCGCAGCTTTTGAAACAGCTCGGCTGAAAGGAGGTAAAATATGAAGCTTACGAAGAGCGATACGACTTTATGCGAAAAGGACGCTTTGCAGGACATGCTCGACAGCGAAAAGAACCTGATGGCGCTTTATGCCACCGCGCTTTACGAGGGCAGCGGCAAAAACGTGCGCAAAAACTTTTCCGACAACCTGATGGGCGTTGCAGAAAACCAATACACGCTGTTCCAGCAGATGAGCGCGCGCGGATATTACGAAACGCCGCCTGCAAAAAAGGACATGATAGACAAAGCGAACGATACTTTCAAAAAGCAGCAGAGTTCGCTTAAAACGACCAAGCAAGCGGCAAACAAATAAATACGTGCGCATATATGCCGCAAATACACGACAACAAAGCTAACGAAAACCACCCGCCTGGCGGGTGGTTCTTCCGTTTTCGGGCAAGCAGACGACTACCTGCGCCGTGACGAAGCAAAGCCATGCCTACTTTGTTTCGCTCTCTCCGCGCGCTTTGCCGAACAATATCAGCTTTTCGACGCTTACGTTGCCGTTCAAACACGCCTTATACATAATTCCGCCGAACAGCGTGCATATGCAGAACAGTATCCCGCCGACTATGAACATTACGGCGCCCGCGTCGTTTTCGACCGGGAGAAACGGATCGACATCGTTCTCCGGAATAACGTAGCCTATAACGCCCGCCGCCTCCACCAGCACTATTGCAGTTACCGTAAGCAAGACGCACAGCAGCGAGAGCAGCAGGACGATATTTCCGCTCCTGCGCCTGTTTTCCTGCACGGCAACGGACGGTATGAACAGAGTGAGCAACATCGCAATCATCAAAAGCGCCAAACCGAGCATGGCGTACACCGGCAAATCGAAAAACGAAACGGTGCGCTTAGTTACGTCCAATACGGTGGGATTATAACTGAAAAACGGGCACAACACGCCTGCGAGCGCCAGCAGCACGCCCGCTATCCCTGCCAGCCACAGCAGCCCGAACAGCGTGTTAGGCGCCGAATAGTACTTTTTTATCTCTGCCTTTTGCTCTTCGGTAAGTTTTTTCATTGCTTCACCTCGCTTTTTTATCTATTTTATCACAATATGAGATATCTGTCAATATCTCAATTTGAGATTTATATAATTTTATTATGCAGAGGTTAAAGGAATTGCGCGAACAACAGGGCGTAAAGCAATCGGAGCTTGCCGCCTACCTGAATATAGGGCAGAACACCTATTCGCAGTACGAGAACTGCCAGCGGCAGACGCCGGTGGCGGTGCTTATAAAACTTGCGGATTATTACGACGTTTCCGTAGATTACATACTCGGACTGACCGACGACGACAGGCGGTATCCGCGCATATAAAGCCCCGTAAAAGGATATCCGTAAAAAAAGCGGTGCAAAGAAAGCGGCGGCGCGGGATGAGCCCGCGCCGCCGCACGTTTTCTGGCGGATAAATAAGGCATATATGCGGTTCATTTTTTGCCGCCCGCACCCTCCGCGCTTTGGTTGAACACGGCAAAGATGTCGTCCGCGGCGGTGTGCGAGCTTATCAGCTCGTAGGCCGTGTCACCCGAAAAATCGCGCCGTTCGGAATATTCCCCGCCGAGCGCCTCTATCGCGTATTTAAGCTCGCGGAACTCGACGTAGCCGACGTCGCCCGCTATCCTGTCGTAAAGATAGGGCAGGGCGCGCTCGTCGCCGTAAGCGGCGAGGTAACCCGCAAGCATCTGCGTTTCGTCCGAAGAACGGAATTCGGATATAAGTATGTCGAACACGCGGTCGTCGCGCTGCTTTACGCAGGAGAGTATTTCCAGCATGAGCGGGCGTTCGACGCCCGACTTATAGTTGCTTATCGCCGCCTCCTTTACAAGGTCGGCGTTTTGTTTTATAAAATCGGCAAGCAGTTCTTTAAGCTCTTCGTCCTCCCCGCACGCCGTTAAAAGCGGCATATATGCGGGCACCGCCTCCCGCGAGCTGCCGAGCACTCCCGCTATCTGCCGCACGAGAGCGCCGTCTGCCGCAGGGAGCATCCGCACGAGCGCCGTATTGCATGCAGGGCGTTTTTCGAGCTCGCGCGCAAGGAACGCCGAGACGGGCACGAAGTTTTTTACGTGAGCGCACAGGCATTTTACCAGCTCGTCGTCACCCATGGCGGCGTAATATCCGCGCGGCGAAGCGCCGAGCGAGGGGATGACCGCGTCGCCGAACTTTGAATAGAGTAAAGGTACGGCGTCCTCCAGCTGTTCGGCCGTGAGCTTGCCGGCGTTCCTCTTTACGAAAGAGGACAGCTTTTTATCGAACATGCCGTCGAAATCGACGAGTTTCATCTGCACGCCTCCATTATCTTATCGTAAGCCTCCTTATCCGCCTCGAAAAAGCCGCAAACGTCGTCTGCCGGCACCACCTTTTCGCGCACGCCCGAAAGCACGAACATCGCCGCGGTCAGAGCCTTTTCCGCCAAAGCGCGGGCAAGCGCCCCGGCGCGTTCCAGCTTTTCGTAAAGCTTTTCCGCCGCAGCGCAAAAGCGGGCGGAATAGTTCTCTTCGAATATGCCGAAACGGGAAACGAGCGTGGCATATGCCTGAACGAAATGCTTGCGCTTTGCCCTGCCCACGTTAAGGCGGTAGGTATCCACGTTTTTATAGATGTTGCATATCACCACGCCGAAGCGGTTGTCCTCGTTGCGGGCGCACAGCTCGTGCAGCGCGGCGACCTTAAGCCCGTCGGCAAGGAACGCGTCCAGCAGCAGCCCGCGCACGTAATCGTCGTAGCCGCACTTTACGGCGCACAGCGCCGCGGCGAGGTGCAGCTGGTTGTCCTCTGAATTTTCCAGCTCGTCGAAGCACCACTTTATGCAGCCGAGCACGTCCGTCCGTGCGGAATAGGCGTATGCCGCGCGGGCGCTCATGCCGCAGCATTCGGATATGACTTTGAGCGCGTCTTCGCGCTCCTCCTGCGGGAGGCGGTAAAAATAGCCGAGCTCCTCGAAAACGCCTTCTTCCGCGTTCCTGCGCACGCGCAGCATGTAATACTGCGCCACGACGGCGTCCGGATCGATCGCGAGCAGTTTTTCGAACGCGGCGAGGCTCTCTTTCACCTTGCCGCAGTTATAGGCGGATATCGCCGTAAAATACAGCACCGTGGTGTCGTAGGCAAGTTCGCCGCCAAGCCTGCAAAACATTTCGTAAGCGCGGTCGTGCAGCTTGTTTTCGCAGCAGACGGTGGCTATCTTATAGATATCGTCGGTGTCGCTCACGTTGAGCGAGGCAAGTTTAAGGGCTATCTCCCTGCCCTCTTCGGCGCGCTTCTGCTCCGTTCTTACGGCGGCGAGCGTGGTGAGCGCCTGAACGTCGTCCGGGGCGCGCTTCAAGATCTCCGCGCACTCCGCCTCCGCCTCTTCGCAGCGGTCGGCGATTATCCTGCACATGGCAATATAATTGCGCGCGGCAAGATAGCGCGGGTTGCCGTCCGCCACCTTTTCGAACTCGGCGACGGCTTCGTCGTATCTGCGGGCGCGCATCTCCTCCAGCCCGCGCGAGATCTCGGCGGAATAGTCGGCTATGCCCGGCGGCCAGGCAAACTTTAACGGATTATCTTGCTTGCGCAAAAAATTGTCTATTATGCCCCGCCGCGTCTCCGGAGTAAGGTCGTCCGTTTCCACGAGCATCTTGTTATAGTAATACGCGGCAAAATTTTCGTTGCCGAGGTTCATATAATTTACGGCAAGCCCTTCGTAAGCCTCGCCGAGGTCGCCCTCCGGGGCTTCGTCCAGATAGCGGAACCAGCCGTTTATCGAGCGTTCGCACAGTCCCATATCGTCGTAAGCTTCGGCGTACAGCATGAACGAGCGGTCGTCGTTGAAATTGAGCCCGGCGTTCTTGTTGAGCATTTTAAGCGCGCCTATAAAGTTGTGGTCGTCTATCATGGACGCGGCGAGCGAAAGCAATCTTTCGTCGCTGAGGTCCAAACGTTCGGCTTTGCTCATTTAAGTATCTTATCTATGTCCTCTTGCATGAAATCGTAGTCCGTGTTGCAGTAATGGCAGTGCACCGAAACTTTGCCCTGCTCCCTTATTATGTCCTCCAGCTCCGCCCTGCCCATGGTGGCAAGCAGCGCCGCTATCTTTTCCCGCGAGCAGTTGCACCTGTACTGCGGTTCGGTTATGTACGTATAGGCCCCGGCGGTCTCCTCGGCAAAGTATTCTTTTACTATGCCCTCGGCGCCCAGCTCCGCTATATCCGCCGCAACGTTGCACAGCTGCGCCGCCTTGTCCTCGGCGTAGCGCAGGGCGCCCTCTTCGTGCCCCGGCAGGAGCTGCAGCACCACGCCGCCCGCGGCAACGCACTTTTCGCCGCTGAACAGCGCGCCGACGCGCACCTTTGTGGGTATCTGTTCGGACACGTCGAAGTAATGTTCCATATCCTCGGAAACGTCGTCGGAAATGAGCTCGCACGCGCCCGTAAAAGGGTGGAAAAAGCCGTCGTCTTTTACCACCGTCATGAACCCGCCTTTAAGCCTGCCCTCCGCGGCGCCGTCTATATAGCCGCGCATGTGCAGATTTACGTCGCCCGACACGCTTGCCGAACCGGCGCCGTTTGCGCCCTTTACCGTTACGGACACCGCGCCCTTTTCGCTTTTAAAGCAGCCCGCCATGTAGGCGCCGCAGGTGAGAAGTTGGCCCAGCGCGGCAGCCGCGCGCGGCTCCAGCGAATGAACGTCGCGGGCGGCCTGGCACAGCCCGGTAGTTTCGAGCACGGAAAGTGATATCTGTTTTTTGTATATAAGCGTCTTGTATAACCTGTTCATCGTTCGTCCCGTTTATTAAATAAACCGCCGCGGCGCGGTTCAGACGCGCCTGCAAATAAAGTTCACGCGCTGCGACTGCGGCGTGAGCGGCGCGCCGAGGTGCCCCTCCGTGCGCAGCACGCGGAAACCGGCGCCCTCCAACGCGCTTATTACGTCCTCCGTTTCGTGCGCGTACTGAACGTGCCGCTCCTCCGAACGGGCGAACAGCCCGCCCTGCGTGCGGGTGAACAACGTGAGTTCCATCTCCGTCCCGTCGCCCAGCCATCTGTTGAACCAGATATAGGCAAAGTCGTCGGCGTCCTCGCAGAAGGTGTTGTCGCCCAGCACCTCTTTAAGCTTATAGGGAGTGCTTACGTCGAACACGAACGTGCCGCCCTTTTTAAGGCAGCCCGCAACGTGCGAAAACGCCGCGTGCAGCTTTTGGCGGGGAACGTAGTTCAGGCAGTCGTTTATCGCCACGGCAAAGTCGCGGCGGCCGTTCAATTTAAGTTTGGTTATATCGCCGAGTAAAAATTCGGCGCGCACCCCCTCTTTGCGGGCAAGCTCCGCCGCCGCGGAGAGCATCTGCGGAGAGACGTCCACGCCCAGCACGTCCTTGCCGTGCCTTATAAGTTCGCGCGTGAAGCGGCCGTTGCCGCAGCCGACGTCCACGCCCGCGGGCCCTGCGCCGAGGTCTTGCAGCGTTTTAATTAAATACTGCGACCATTGTTCATAGCCGCAGTCTGAATTCAGATATTCGAATATGCCGCCTATGGCGGCGTAACTTTGTTCCATGGCTTACCTTAACAGGTTTTCTGCGCTGATCTTCTTTTTCTTTTTGCCTTTCCTGCCGTCGTCCAGCGGCTTGTCCCTGTCGGCGAACAGCTTTTCGTAATCGGAATAGCGCTTGTCGTTTTTGTGCTTTGCCGCATAATCCGCCACATCGGCTTCCAGCTTGCGCCTTGCCTGTGCGGCGGCGGCAACGTCCTTGCGGGTGAACGTACCTTCCAGCGCGGGCGCCGCGGACGCGTTAAGGGGAGGAACGGGCGTCGCCACGAGTTCGCTCCTGCCGGCGGCTATTATCTCGCCGAGGGCGGCGCGCGCCTCTTCGGCCTTTTCAGCCGCAGCGTCGCGTTCGGGTTTTACACGCTTCTTCTGCTCCTCGGGTTCGGGCGCGATGTATGCGTCGAACACCCACTGCGAAAAGCCCATCCAGCTTAAAAACGTGAACGAGAATCCGCAGAAGATGAGGAATATTATCGCCAGCACGCGGAAAAAGCCGCCTATCAGCAGCAGCCACACCGGGATAAAGCAGAACGCGAGCATGAACAGCGTCTGTATCACGGAGCCGAACAGAAAGGCAAACCCGCCTTTGAGCTGGCCGACGGGGCCCGTTTTATAGCTCACGCCCACGGATATCAGCCACATGCATACTATCCCCGCGAGCACGCAGAATATTATGATGAACACCGTGGCGGTTATCGGCCCGCCGGAGGCTCCGCCCGTCGCTATCGTAAGATCCTTCCACGCGTTCACGAGCACCGTGCAGAAGAATACCGCCATGAACGCGGCCACGGGCACCGCCACCCTGAAATAGCACTTTTTTACTCCGCGGAAATAGCCCTTTACGGTAAAGTTGCCCTGCGTGTTCAGCAGCCTGCGCAGCGAATAGCACGCGCCGGACACGCCCACCGAAGCCAGCAGCGAGCAGACGACCGCCGCCGCGTAAAACATCATATCCGCCTGCATGCACAGCCGCTCGTACATGCCGAGCGTGCCCGGATCGGAGGGAAGCGCCGCGGGCCCGATGTCCGCCGCGAACGGATATACCGAAACGAGCGAATTTATATATACTCCGCGCAGGTACACCGCCGCCATGAGCGGGATAAAGAACACCAGCGTGAGCAGGTTTATCATGACCACTTTGCCGAAATTGGACTTGAAGACCGTCCACGCGGAAGCCCACCTGCCCTCCTGCACCGGCACGCGGTCGTAATCGGTAAATTCGCAGGCCTTTAACGCCTGCAAAGTCGAAACGTTTGCCATTTATGTTACCCTGAAATTTTACGGCGTGCGCCGCATTTACAGTATTATACAGCAAAGCGGGAGTTTTTTCAATTATTTTATGCAATGTTTGATAAATTTCTTTACTTTTGCCCGCGGTTGTGATATAGTAACTTCAAGTAAGAGGAGCGGCAGAGCATGAGTATCCGTGCGGTTGGGCGTTAAGGGGGCCCTTGTACCGCACG